>JACYMB010000183.1 GCA_015272205.1 Synechococcales cyanobacterium T60_A2020_003
ACCATTGCGGCTTGTCCCCCGTTCTGCGAGTCGTCGCCCTGAGCCTGCATCGGAAATCCCCAAAGTGCGGCGATCGCCATCTTCTGCATTTACCCACCGTCTAGGCAGCATGGGCGTGGTGGCAGACCCAACCGCAGCCCCTCGACGTCCGGTTTCAGAGGCTCCCCGTTTGCCCCCTCCAGGAGCATCGTCCAAGGCCCCATCGACTCCCCAAACTCGTTCGCGCCGGGATGGACCTGCGCCGATAAATCCATCTGCTTCGACAAAGCCATCTCGATCCACCCCAAATGCTCTATCAGAGGCCCAAGCTCGCCGCAAACCTCGGAAAAATTCTCCCTTGCTTTATGCGGTACGAACTCTAATTTTAGTGGTGGGCGTCGGGGCGATCGCCGGAACGCTGCTGTCCACAATCAATCCCAGTGGACAAGTGGCCGATGCCAGTCAACAATCCGCTAGTACCCCATCCAGCGAAGTTGCCTCAGCCGACTCGTCCGCAACGGGGTTGGGCTTGGCCAATCTGTGGAGTACGTATAACGGACGGGAGCTTTCGCAGTTAAAGCAAGATATTCTCGCCATGAGTGATATCTACTCTGGTCTGACGCCCGGAGTGTTCATGCTGGATCTAGATACGGGCAACACCATCGATATCAATGGCGATGTTTCCTTTGCCGCGGCCAGCATGATCAAAGTTCCGGTGTTGGTGGCCTTTTTCCAAGAGGTGGATGCAGGACGAATCCAGTTGGATGAAATGCTGACGATGGAAGAGGCAGATGTGGCTTCTGGATCGGGCAATATGCAGTTTAGTGGCGTTGGCACCCAATACACGGCGCTAGAGACGGCAACGCTGATGATCATCATCAGTGACAACACCGCGACCAATATGCTGATTCGGCGGATGGGAGGCATTGAAGCCGTCAACGAACGGTTCCGATCTTGGGGGCTGCAAACGACAGTCATCCGCAACGTGCTTCCTGATTTGGAAGGTACGAACACCACCACGCCCAAAGAATTGGCGGGGCTAATGACGATGGTGAGCAATGGCGATCTGCTCTCTATTCGATCGCGCGATCGCATGTTGGATATCATGCGCCGCACCCACACCGCCACCCTGATTCCCACAGGAGTGGGCGATCCCGACGCGACGATTGCCCATAAAACAGGGGATATTGGCGAGTTAGTGGGCGATGTTGGCTTAGTCGATATGCCCAATGGCAAGCGCTACGCGATCACCACCCTGATGAAGCGCTCCTTCAACGACGATCGCGCCCAAGAGTGGATTCGCCAAATCAATAGCATGATCTATCAAGAGCTGCTGAAGAATCCCACTCCAGACCTCTTTGACACTCCAATCTCACCGTCTGAAAGCGTTGATAGCGAAGGTCTTACCGAAACGGACGTGGAAGATAGCACCCTGGATGAATCGGAATCTGGAACCCAGACTGAGCCGGATGTCGATGAGACTGGCAATTCACGGTAATGCCCCTTAGGTTGTACGGCACAGGTCCTCTAGTCGCTCTGCAACAGATACTGGTTTTTGAAGCTAGGCGAGTTTCCAGGCGATCGCTCCGTCGCCTGACAGACGTAGGAAGGTTTGGTAAGCTCGTAAGAGTCTTGCTAGCTTTGGCGATCGCCTATTCGCTCAGCAGACCCCACGGCGTCCGAATTGGAGAGGAAGAGTAGCGATGGAACCCTTAAGAGAGCAGCTATCGGAAAGTGTTGATCAGGCCGAGTGGGACTGGCTGGCTCCCCATGCAGGACGCGACGCGCTAGTGGTGGTAGATACCGCGTTGGATCTCGTCGATGTGGGTATGGCGATCGCCAACGATGACACCCCCACCGTCCAACACTGGATTGCAGAGCAGCTCATCTACAAGCCCTCCGTCGAACAGTTGAATCTCTGGGAGCGCGATCGCAGCTATCGCTTTAATGCCCTCATCATTCAGCCCTACGTGTTGATGCAAGATTCTGTGACTGCTTGAGAATCCAATCCTGCAAAATTGGGTTCACTTGGTCGGGAACCTCATCCTGGGGGCAATGTCCGGCTCCTTCCAGGGGAATGAACGCCTCGACCGCAGCAAAATCCGCAAACGATCGCCCCAGTTCAATCGGCTCCCACGGGTCTTCCGTCCCCCATAGCACCAGTGCCGGACAGGGCAACAGGGGCAACAAATCTTCGGGCAGTGGCCCTTGGGAATAGCGGGTAAAGGCAAGAAACACGTCCGCTGCCCCTGGATCGGCTGCCGGAGTAAGGAGCATGGTGATTAACTCATCGGTGACGGCTTCGGGATGATGATAGGCCTGGGTCAAGACCTTCCGCACCGTTTTGGGTGTGGCAATCAGCTTAAAAAAGCTCCGCCCAAACCAAGACACTCCCAGCAGTTGCTGCATGGCCGATGCACCCACTTGGCGATACCAGGGAAGTTGCGATCGCCGCCGCTCGTGGAGTAGTCGCAGCGAACAGTTGAGCATCGCAACGCCTTCAAACTGATCGGGTGCATCCACCGCCGCCTGCATCGCCACAATACAGCCAATGGAGTTGCCGACTAAAATAGCGGGCGTTTTCACCACCTCTCGGCAGAAGTCGATAATCTGCTGTCCCCAGGTTTCAAACGAATAACCAAAGGGTTCACCCGGTTTTGGCTTCGCCGATGCCCCAAATCCCAGTAAATCCAGAGCAAACACACGGCAATGTTGCGCCAACTCTGGAATGGTCTTCCGCCAATGCCCCCACGATGCCCCAAACCCATGTATCAGAATCACCGCTGGCCCCGACTCTCCTTGGGCTTGGTAGGCGATCGCCAAATCATGCCAGTGCCAAATCTGCGGGGGGATCGTGGCACTCATCGGGGGAAGGGAGCGGTTTGAAACAGAGGTCATGGAGCTTGCAACAGGGAATAACGATACGGTGCTTCTATTGTGACAAAATCTTAACGATTCGCGCAGACATGATAAGGGCGATCGCCCATTCACAAGTTTATTGCGCGTGGGCATTTAGGACGGGAAACCAAAGCGCTATTATCGGAACAGTCAAGCCATACAAAGATATAGAGATACACGCTATGGGTGATTCAAAACGCCGCAAGGAAAACCTCGGAGACAAGTACGGACAGGAAGAAAATATTTATCCCTGGCTACCGATCAAGAAAAGTCAGGCCGAGCAATTTGTGCAGCTCAGTACAAAGGGCGCTTGGATCGGAATTGGCCTGCTAGTGTTGTATTGGATTACGGCTCGGTTCATTGGGCCAAGCCTAGGCTGGTGGCAAATTACGCCTTAACGGTTGTTGAACCATCCTCCCGCGCCCCACGCCGAAGGAGGTACCAAGACAGCGATCGATTTACCCTTAGCATGTGGTATCCAGGTGCTCGGAAGGCAGGACACAACCCAAGAGGAAGAAGTTCACGCAGAATCCTCCTCTTGAGTTCCAATATCGGAACAGCGTTCTCTACCGTCACGCTTCTTGACCGAGGGGGGCGATATCAAATCCGATTCATCAATGTGAGGCGTTGACGCTGGCTCCACATTCGGCTTCCCTATTCCCCGCCCTTAGCTACCCTCAATCTCTTGGTAGAGGGTCATAGATCCGCACTTCTAAACAGTGGTCATTCTTAAAAAGTCATTATTTTTTGAAAAAGTTTGATGACTTTTCTGAGGACACAAAGCGGCGATCGCAACGATTCATCAGCGTTTGGAGTAGCATTACCTTTAGTTTCCTTACACTGCTGAGTGTTAAGAACACTGGGCAGATCGCCGAAGGCGTACTAGGCTGTAGGGAGTTACGTCATATAGCGGATGACTTTTGGCCGCTTCTTTAATGCCAACAAGGGGCAGAGTTACGAAACTCAAACGTCAAGTGTTGTTGTAGATACTGCTTCTAGCCTGAGTCTTGATTACCCTAAGGTTTTAGGCAAGGAATTCAGAAAATCAATGGATTCCATAGACGCAATACCATAAATACTTTTGCTCCGTCTGGCAGAATGAATGCGGCGTTCAGAAATGACTGAAATCTTAAAAAAACATTAAAATCGATTAAAATGGAGTGTGGTATTTGGAGGTAGAGCGTGTTTATTAGACTTGCGGAACAGCACCGCCACTTTGTACGAGACCTGGTTATGAACCTTCAGGCTTTGGCCATTGTGTTAGAGCAGCGAGGGTACCTAGCATCGTGTTACACCTGCGGTGGTCAGATGAATAGCGCGTCCTTCATGGTGAGCTTGGGCGACAACCACCTCATTCGCTTTCTGGTCTCGGACTACGGAATTACCTGGACCGAAATGCGCGATGACCGAGAACTGATGAAGCTCGAAGGCGCAGAAGCTATCAGCCAGCTTCAAGATTTAGCTAACCTAGTGAAGTATCAAATTCAGCCCTCTGAGCGGAATACAGCGGCGATCGCCCGCGCATCCTGAGGAATGGTCAGAGCATCCGCAGATGCCCTGATATCCCTGATATATCTCGTTTCACAGACGGGGTTGTAATGAGCTAGAAGCGTTCAACATCTGGGAATGATTGGCTTGCTGCTGCCCTTGCCGCTTCTCCACAAGTCTTCGGTGTGGGGAAAAGCTTTTCGGGGTTGGCTAATCCTTTAGGATTCAGGGCTTGGCGCACCCATTGCATGGTGTCCAAATCTGTTTCAGAAAACATATTGGGCATGTAGCATCGCTTATCGGCTCCAATACCATGCTCACCAGAGATGCTGCCGCCCACCTGCACACAAAGCTTGAGAATTTCGCCCCCCAAGGTCTCAACTTCTTCCAACTGACCGGGTACAGCATTGTTATACAAAATCAGCGGATGTAGGTTGCCGTCCCCTGCATGGAAGACGTTCGCTACGCGATAGCCATATTTTTGACCGAGTGACTCAATTTCGCGCAGCACGTAGGGGAGTTGGGTTCTCGGAATCACACCATCTTGCACGTAGTAGTCGGGGCTAATTTTGCCCATTGCCGCAAAGGCTGCTTTCCGGCCTTTCCAAAGGCGCAGTCGCTCTGCAGGATCGGTGGCGATGGTGACATTGCGTGCCCCGTTTTGTTTGCAGATCTCGATGACGCGATCGCTGTTCGCTTCAACTTCGACGCTAAGGCCATCCAACTCGATGAGCAGAATGGCGATCGCATCACGGGGATAGCACTTGGTTTCGACCACATCCTCCACGGCATTGATGCTGAAGTTGTCCATCATCTCCATGCCTGCCGGAATGATTCCCGCACTGATGATGTCAGATACCGCAGCCCCGGCAGCTTCTACGCTGGTGAAGTCGGCGAGAAGAACGTGGATCGCGTCGGGAGCTTTCAAAATCCGCAGCGTAATCTCGGTGGCGATCCCCAAGGTTCCTTCCGACCCCACAAAGATACCCGTGAGATCATACCCCGGCATTTCGGGAACGTGACCTCCCACATCAACCACATCTCCGGTAGGCAGTACCAACTTCAAGCCCAGCACATGGTTGGTCGTTACGCCATATTTGAGACAGTGGACACCGCCCGAATTTTCGGCAACGTTGCCCCCAACTGAGCAGACGGTTTGACTGGAGGGATCGGGCGCGTAGTAGAATCCAGCCCCCGTTACGGCCTGCGTGACCCAGTTGTTAATCACACCGGGCTGAACCGTTACCTGCTGATTGTCGAGATCGATATTTAAAATGCGGTTCATGCGGGCAAGGGCAATCAGCACGCAGTTTTCAATGGGTAACGCTCCGCCCGATAGTCCGGTGCCTGCTCCCCTGGCAATGAAGGGAACGTTGTGGCGATCGCAAATTTTGACCAACGCGGCTACCTGTTCCGTGGTGCGAGGCAGGACAACGACTGCAGGTCGCTGGCGATAGCTCGTCAACCCATCACATTCATAAACCAAAAGCTCTTCGCGACGTCGAATCACGCCCGAAGAGCCTAAAACTGCTTCAAATTCTCGGATGATTGGATCCCACGGGATCGAGGACGCAGAGCTTGGGGAGCGATGAGATACAGTCATTGTCGTCTTATGAGTACTGCTTTGATTGTACGGCGATCGCCCCTCCGAATCCACGACTCCTTCGGGCTTCCCTATGGAACTATCTATTTCAACCCATAAAAGACAACGATCAGAATTGGCGTCACAATTGCCATCAGGAGATTCAGGGGGCCACCGACCCTCACAAAATCCAAAAACTTGTACCCCCCTGGGCCATACACCATCGTATTGGTTTGATAGCCAATTGGGGTCATGAAGCTGTTCGATGCGGCAAAGGTCACGGCAAACATGAACGCTAGCGGGTTCAAACTCAATGCCTTAGCCACTTCAACCGCGACAGGCAGCATCAAGACCACCGCTGCATTGTTTGAAATGGTTTCCGTCAGTAACGACGTTGCCGCGAAGAAAAACAGCAGAATCCAGTATCCCGATAAATTGCCTCCCGTGGATACCAGCACATCCGCCAACCATTTCGTCGCGCCAGACTCATCCATCGCAATGCCGAGGGGGATCAAGCCTGCGAGTAGGAAAATGACGTCCCAGCGTACTGCGCCATATACTTCTCCAGGCTTTAAACATCCGGTCAAAATCATTAGTACAACCCCGGCCAGCGCACTCACCATGATCGGCGTAATATTGAAAGCCGCCAGCACAATCACGCTGAAGATAATGGCTAAGGCAATCCAGGCTTTATCTTGGCGCAAACTTTCGATATCCCGTTCTTCCAAAACCAGCAGTTCCCGCGTAGTTTGCAAGCCTAAGAAACTTTCCTTGGGGCCTTGCACCAACAGCAAGTCTCCAAACTTGAGGGGAACTTTACCCAGGCGCTCGCGCAAGACATCCGAGCCTCGACGAATGGCAATAACGGTCGCGTTGTACCGCTGCCGGAATCGGAGTTCTTTCAAGGTTGATCCGGCTAAACGGGAGTTCGACAAAATCAAAACTTCCCCCATGCGCTCTTCTCCGGAGGCCAGATCGGACACTTCCTCGTCAAACTTCACGGCGGGCAAAATGTCCAGCCCTTGCTCGTCTCGAATCCGCAGCAGATCATCACGGGTGCTTCGTACCAGCAAAATATCTCCGGCTGCCAGCACCTTGTCCGCAAGCGGTTGGGGAAAATGGACGTTGTCCCGAATCAGTTCAAGCACGTCGAAATCAAACTTGCGCTGCAATTCCGTGGATCGCAGGGTCTGACCAATCAAACTGGAACGGGGGCTAATTACCACTTCGCTCACGTATTCCCGCATGTCGTATCCTTCCGCTAGGAGATCCCCATCAGCAGGGCGTCGGGACGGCAACACACGAGGAGCAATAAAAATGAGGTAGAGCATCCCAACCGTAAACGTGGTTAGTCCGAGTGCCGTGAATTGAAAGAGTCCAAATTCACCGTAGCCCAGTTGGGCAGCAAGACCGCTGGCAAGGACGTTCGTAGAGGTGCCAATGAGCGTAATCATCCCGCCCAGAATCGTGGCGTAGGAGAGGGGAATCAGTAGCTTAGACGGTGATATTCGCTGTTTCCGACACCATTCCTCGATAATGGGTAAGAAAACCGCTACAACAGCCGTGTTATTGATAAACGCTGTAATAGGCCCCACGATTAGTCCCATTACTAAAATCTGCTGCTGAATATTTTTACCACCCCACTGCAGAAATAAATCCCGAACCCTGAGCACGACGCCAGTTCGAGAAATCCCTGCACTGAGAATAAACATGGCCATGACGGTGACAGTGGCCGAGTTGCCAAAGCCAGACACGCCTTGTTCAGGAGTAACTAAGCCCAAGAGCATCAACACAACGGCAATCACGATAGCCGTAATATCCGCCGGAAGCCATTCCGCTACGAAACAAACGAGTGCCAGGACAATGACAATCAGCGTTAAGGCAATGGGGTTTATTAGGGTAGTCATAGAATTTGGGGATAATCGTCGCGTGTTGGACGACGGACGTACAAATTGAACAGGTTAGGGAACCTTGTAATCCGGATACTGTCAGGAAAGCCTACGAGTGCAGATTTAGCAGGATGGGGCGATCGCCGCCTAATGCCACAAGGAAATCGCTAATTTTTCTGCAGCATATATGAAATGCAATTCAAATACAAATGGATTAACAATGACTTCCTCGTCGTTTGAGTTTTACGTAAGTTTCAATTATCTATGAATTTTGCTTCAACGCAAGCGTGCGACTCCTCCTTTAAGACTTGGACAGGAAAAAACGTTCCATTAGCCATAAAGAAAAGGACGCCCCCCAAGGAACGCCCCTTTAAATCCGACCTCAAGGGTCGTAAGCTCATCAGTATGCAGTTAGCGAAGGTAAGGTAGAGCCTAGAAAGTCATCTCAGCCGCTTGTACCTTCTCGACTTGCTTCTTCTTCAGAACCAGCATGATTTGGGTAATCATGACAGCCCCCAGGAACGCGAGGAGTCCCTTAATGCGGTTAGGATTCTGAAGCACAATCTCCGCATCCTTCTGACCAAAGCCACCTACGTTCGGATCAGAGGTCAACGCGGAACCCGCAGTAACGGCATCCCCTTCGGATACGATTAGCGCAGGCCCTGCTGGAATTTTGTCCACAACAGTATCGCCAGCTTCAGACTGAATTGTCACTTCATAACCACTCTCTACGGATGCAATATTGGTGATCGTACCTGCCGCAGAAGCGTTGTAGACCGCATTGTTGCTCTTTTCACCCGTTGGGTAAACTTGGCCTCGGCCTCGGTTGCCACCGACGTGAACAGAGTATTTACCAAACGAAATCGCCTTATTCGTGCCGGGATCAGGAGAAAGAACCGGGAAAACGATTTCCTGGTACTGATCGCCCGGTAGAGGCCCAACAATAATAATGTTGTCCTGGGTATCGCTGTAGTTTTGGAAGATGTAGCTCGGGCCAACTTCTTCCTTCATGTCCTCAGGGATACGGTCTTCAGGGGCAAGCTTGAAGCCTTCGGGCAACATCAACACAGCACCCACATTCAGAGGCCCCTTCTCACCCGTGCTGACAACCTGCTGCACGTTTGTGTCATAGGGAATTTTGACCACTGCTTTGAAGACCGTGTCCGGAAGAACGGACTGAGGAACTTCAATTTCAGTTGGCTTTGCGCCCAAGTGACAGTTTGCACAGACGATGCGTCCCGTCGGTTCGCGGGGCGTTTCGTAGTTCTGCTGTGCCCAGAAGGGATAAGCTGCTGCGGGAGCAGGTGCAGCTAGCAATGTCATTAAAGATGTGGCAACCAACGCCACTAGAAAAATGCCGAAGCGCGGCACGGACCAAACCTTTGTTTTCATCGTTATAGTACGCTCTCTACAATCGCTGCCTAAGACCACCACGGATCTTCGCCTGTGCGGAAATCGGTTTCCGTCCAAGGCGAGAAGGTTACTTTGCCGTCGTCGCTAACGTCTGCATGAACCAATGCTAAGGACAAGGGGGCAGGGCCGCGCACAACTTTTCCTTCGGAGTTGTATTGAGAACCGTGACAGGGGCAAATAAACTTGTTTTCACCGCTATTCCAGGGAACAACGCAACCCAAGTGGGTACACACAGCGTTCAATCCATAGGAGGCAATTTGATCGGAGCCTTCTACGATGATGTAGGTGGGATCGCCCTTTAGACCTTGAGCCAGAACGCGATCGCCCGTACTGTGGCTCGACAGAAAGTCCGCCAAGACAACGTCGTTGCCCAGGGCATCCTTTGCGGTTACACCACCACCAGCACCGCCACTGGAAGGAGGAATGAAGTATTTAACAACGGGATAAAGAGCACCTAAGGCAGTTCCAGAAGCTGCGCCTAGGAGCAAAAAGTTCATGAATTGACGACGTCCAAGATCGGGTACGTCTGGGGTTCCAGAGAGTTGAGCCATAGGTTGATTCTGAATTGCGTGTTCAGCGTCAGATAGTCGCAGGTATTTCCGCGCTTGATCGTATAACCTTTTTGTCAAACTGTTAATTCAGATAAAGCAGCACCTAACTATCGATTACGCTAAAAAACGTAGCGATCGCCCTCGAATACAATCCGAAAGCAAGGCGCAAGCTGCTTTATGACCAAGGTTTACACTTTATATTTAATATTATTGCATCACTTAGAACACAAACACAGGCTGTCTCGTGAAGCCGCGCTATTATAAAGAAATATTAAGCAGTCCCGTGGTGTTAATTTATGACCGGACACGATCTGCGCCAACTAATATTGCAAAAGTGGGGACGTGCGTACGACGTTCAGCTTCGGAAGGTGCAGGACAAGATTTATCTTCAGGTGATGTGGCGATACCTAGGACAGGCGTCGTTTCCCAAGACGAATGCTGATTACGAGACCCACCTAGATGCTGTGGCCTCCTATATTAATGCGTGGGATCAGCAAGCGTACGTGCAGCGATTTATTGCAGAAACGCGCGATCGCCCTCGATTAGGAAAAGCCGTCAATATTCCGATTGAATTAGGCGATCGCGCTTCGGAATGGATTCTATAAATTCTTGATGAGGATGGAATCTCCCAACCGTGAAGCGGAATGAAGGGCAGGACTCCCTACCAGAGTTGGGCACCTCGTTGCTTCGCATTCCGTCTGATCGATCAGTAAGACCTCTGATATTACCGTTGAGCCATCCGCAAAGTCGCGTAACCCCACTGACGATCCGAAAATAAATGAACTACCCCGCCGCAAGCGGACGGGGTATCAGAATCAAAAAAGAGCAAGTT
>JACYMB010000184.1 GCA_015272205.1 Synechococcales cyanobacterium T60_A2020_003
GACGCTTAGGGTAAGGTCAAGCGACGCAGGCGTTGCAGCCAATGGAGCAGCGGCAGGAGATGACGGTTGGGGTTGGGGTTTCGAAAACGGACTAGATGGAGACTGAACCCGATTTTCCCAATTAATATCTTGAAAAAACTGCTGCACCGTTGTTTTCAGCCAAGGGTTTACCCCTTCTGCTGAGCCGTTCCGTTGAATCAGTGTCATGGTACTCATCCCAATCTCTCCCCGGAGCGCAGCCGCTTCTCAATATCGCGAGCGGTCGCACCTTCGTTCAGCCAGAATGCCGCCGCATCGATGCGATCTTGACCGCCCAACAGGAATTTGCAGTAGGTTTCGCCCATTGAGTAGCACTGGATTTCAATGCAATTCAACTGCTTTTTCACCATTTCAGTAAAGAATCCGGCAAATAGTCCCGCGTAGATGTGGCAAACGGGCTTGCCCACGTCGCCTAGGGTGCGGGCAACGGCAGAGTCAAACAGGTTAATGAACATAAAGCCCTGTTTGCGATCGCCCATGTCAATTTCCCAGCGTCCCCAGCCCTGGGAGGTAAAGGGCCACCACCAAGTTTCCAACAAGAAGAGGAGATTGGCCTGACGGACATCCCGATCAAACTCTTCAGAAAACCATTTCTCGAAGAAGAAAGCGTCTTTCTTGCCCCATTCGCAGCCAATGGTGTACATAATGGCAGCCGATGCATTACCGACTTCTTCCTCTAGCCCTTCAATGAGGCCAATGATGAAGTCTTCACTGCTGAGCAGATTGCGGCTCCCATTCCAATCGGTAATGCTGCCATCCGTAGGGTTGAATTGAAAGAAATCGCGGAAGCCATAGTGATTATGCTTTTTGGGTTGTTTCGCCTTTAAGACGTGGCGATCGTTCGTGGTTGTAGCCATGATTATTGGTTTCGAAGGTGCGAGATAGGACTTGGAAGATGCGGAGGATTACCAGAGAACCGAATCCAGCCGACGCACAACATAGGCGTGAATCTAAAAAGAGTTAGGTTGCTGGGTTGCTGGAAAACCGAGCTTCTTATAGGCCGACCAACGTAGAAATCAGTGGTCTGAGGATGTCGGTAACCTTAACCATGCGGCCCTAGATCGATTCACACGGCATTAACGCAAAAACAGAACTACGATTAGCGTCGATAGACACTCTTTGCAGTTTGTTGATCTGGGGTAGCTGCAACCATTGGATCATCCGATCAATTAGCGGTGGCTGGTAGACAACATTTCATGTTGCTAAGTTCAATATTCCCAGGGTGGCGGCGATCGCACCAACTGAACTTAAAACTTCGTCAATCTTAAGAATTTATGAGCACCTCTTGATCTTGTCCCGTCCTTCCCGACGGTTTATAAAAAACAGGACTTACGCACTACGTGCGGCGTCCTGACTCTTTCGGGCGATTTTGCGTGGGTGTACCCGCGCAAAATCGCCCAACTGCGTAAGTCCTAAAAAATATGAAATTGATTTTTCTCAGACCCAGAAAGTCAATTTTATCCCTTGGCTTGGATGATCTAGGAACCGTAGGTAACCATAATCAGTTCGCGCTGTTTCGCCTCTAACTCCCATGGCTGAAATAGCGCGATCGCCTATTCAAAAACGAAGTAATCTCTATTCTCTAAACCCCTGCTACAGAGGGAGAGAGTGGGTGGGGAACCGTGTTCCCTGATGGGGCAAAGCCTCCTGAACCCCCATCTGTAACAACAATTTTTGAAAGAGCGATAACGGCAGGACTCACTTGAGCGAAGGTGCCTATTCTGCAATCCCCTATGGGTTGGTAGATACATCGGAGCGATGCACACTTCACTTGATTACAGACCTCTGATCTAGCGGCAGTAGGACTGAACCAGCACCCTTATTGAAGCCACAATTATGAAACCCTGACACCTAACCTCGTGCTTTGTCAAAACATAATTTTAGGGTGACTCTCTGGGCTCGTAGTCGGCGCTTTAGCGCTGAAGCGCTCACTACAAACCCTAATTTTTAGGGTTGACGCAATACTAGGCTGCCACTGCACTTAACGTTGAGCGGGTTAATTCTAGAACTGGCAACACTAAGCTTGCCTCATCAGGAGCTAGATGTCGTTGCATCACCTCTTGCATCACCAGGTAGGTGGCATCGCAACTACGCTGAGCATTGAAGGCACGCATAATAGTTTGGAACCACAGCAGAAAGCGTTCGTGGAACGTTTCTGTATCGCCTGTCAGCACCGCTACGGACACGTAACGCAGTACCCGAATCGTATCCTGCTTCCACTTAGCCGATAGATCGTGATCGCCACGCATGAGCAACGCTGGATCGTGCGATCGCAATTGCTGATAAACATCCTGAACAATACGAGCCTCAATGGCTTGCAGTTTTCGATAAACCCGCAAGCGGAGAGCATAGGACTGAGCGTATGTCTCTAAAAACTGCAATTCCACATCTCGTGCATAGCGACCATCGGTTTCCAGAATCAAACGTTCTACCTGGCTTAGCATAAACTCTCCACAGCATTGATGATAAACTTATGTTGAGCATATCTATTGCGAAATATGAAGACCTCGGTAAATACGCTGGTTTATTCAAGAAAACTCTACACAAATGTAGGTTTTTATCGAAAAAGACTCTTTTCTCTACGTTGATGTTAATTCCAACGGTTTGGGTTATAAAGGGGGCTCTGATTGACTTGTATATTGGATTTTTAGGATGCAGTTGATAGAGCCATTTGCTTCGATCGAAACTGGGGATCTTGGTGCTCTTTGAGGGCAATTTTGAGTGTTGCGGTTTCAGTGGATCCGTAACTGTCATTTCGGAAATTGAATCAGGGAGTTTTGCCTCCGGTCGGGGAATATGCCCCGACCTCTCCAGGGCTATAGCAGTTTTTTGGAGAATTGGTATCAGGCAAAAACGTTCCATCCCGAGTTAATGGCCGCTCCCACAAGGGGATGCGGTCTCCCGGAGGTCTTTATGAACCAGGGTCTAGCGTCTAGGCATCCGTAGTATTAGTCAAAAACTCGCCAACACGGAAGCTCGGTGTATTTTCCAACTGTTTCATGGTGGAACGGGTAATAAGTTTGCCCTCCTCCACCAGAACTTCACCAGTAATGGGGTGGAGTAGATTTTGCTCGGCACGGCGGCCAATCAACGCCTCAATATCTTGCAGAGAGTTGACGTACATACCAGGAGGCAGTTCAACCACCACACCATTGGCCAACACCCGAGCCTGACAGGCCAAGCGAGAGTTGGGTTTGCAGGAGGTAATCACTTCTAGCGTGCGCTGTTCACGACGCGCCATGGGGGATAGAGCCTCCATCCCGTCCTGGACGTAGATGTGGCATGTGGCACACATGCCGCGACCACCGCATTCTTTTAACACATCTAGCTCTTTGTTGAGCAACACGGAAAGGAGGTTGCCATTGGTTTCAACCGAGGTTTGTTGTCCAATGGGTTCTAGTTTGACAATCTTAGCCATGAATTTGGAAATCTCCTGAAGTAGTGGGTCTATGGGGATTGGGAGAACAGTAGCGATTTTTGACGTTCGTCTAAATCAATTTGCTGAATTAAGTTCGGGAAGTCCCGAATGACGATAGAGCATCGCTTGGTGAACGCGGTAATCCATTGCTGAACAGCCTGTTGTTGGGCGGTATCCAGTGCTTTAGATAGGGTACCCAATGTTGCACAGGTCACTTTACCAGTCCGCTCTATCTCAAATTGGGTTAACCAGTCCACAGCCGGACGGCTGGATTTGAGATAGTTGGAAACAACAGTTGCCCCTAGGTATTGCTGAGTGAATTGGCTAATCTGATTCAGCGCATTTAGCACATCTTGACCGCTGATCGATACAGACGTTGGCTGTGGACGGGATGTGACCCTAGATGCATCGCCTGCAGTGGCTTGAGCAACTGGTTGGCGAGTGCCATTCTTGGACACCCCGGTAGATGCAGCAGCAGGCTGGGCGCTGACCCCCAGTCCGGGCTGAGTGCGATAGCTTTGCCCCGTGAGGGTCGCTGTTCCGGCAAACAGACGAAACGTGGCGATCGCATTGGCATAATCGGTTTGGAGTTCATCTTTGAGTTTGGCGATCGCCTGGACAAAGCTAGAGTGAACTAGACCATCTCGAGTAAGTACGACGAGCAAAAGTACCTGGTCACCGCAATAAGAATTGTTAATGAGAATGGCTGAAGCAGCTACATT
>JACYMB010000185.1 GCA_015272205.1 Synechococcales cyanobacterium T60_A2020_003
ATCAGATGTTTCCATCGGAGGATTCCCTCTCGTTGATGGATCGATCGTCGAATGGATCAAACAACGCCGATTTGACGATCGCTGTCATCTGCCTTCCCCGCATTTCCAACTTTACGGACTTTGACCCCCTCGAAGCGGAACCCACGGTCAACCTCCGCTATGTGGGTATCAGAGACGAGTTAGGTTACCCCGATGCCGTGATTTTACCCGGCACCAAAACGGCGATCGCCGACCTGCTGGCACTACAGCATACAGGTCTTGCCGAGCAAATTCAGGAATACGTGGCTGCGGGAGGCACGATTATGGGAATTTGCGGCGGATTTCAGATTATGGGTCGTATTTTAGCTGATCCAGAGGGTATTGAAGGTCACGAAGGGCGTTACAAAGGGCTAGGTCTACTCCCCCTCACCACGATCATTACTGGACAGAAAATTGCACGCCAGCGTCAAGTCAGTTCCAACTTTCCCCAAACGGGGCTGCCTGTAATTGGCTACGAACTGCACCAAGGGCGGAGCCACATGGCAGAAAGCGGCAGTGACCAGGCCGGGGGACTCACCTACGAATACTTGTTTGATGACCGCAATTTGGGCGTGGTGGACTCGGCACAGATGCTTTGGGGAACCTATCTCCACGGAATCTTTGACAGTGGCTCTTGGCGACGTACATGGCTGAATCGCCTCCGGCAGCAGCGGGGGCTAAAATCTTTACCCACGGGAATTGCCGACTATCGAGAGCAGCGGGAACGAATGCTGAATGGGCTTGCAGATACAATCCAGCCCCGTCTCAACTTGACCCCAATCCTAGACGCCTTGAAAGAGTGCAACGGGTAGATGGCGAGTCGGGCGGCAACCCTGGGCTTGGCTTGGGTGGGGGCATCACAATGGTTTCCAGATCAATAGTTTTTAAGGCTAATGTTTTAGGCTATGACGGTTCAGGTTCGGTTTCTGCCAGATGATGTCACAGTTGAGGCGATCGCCGGAGAGCCGCTCCTGCAGGTTGCAGAACGGGCAGGACTCTCAATTCCAACAGGTTGTCTGATGGGATCGTGCCATGCCTGCGAAGTAGAATTGGAAAACGGTGACGTGATCTGTGCCTGCATTTCCGGTGTGCCAAAGGGACAAACCCATGTCACCATCAACCTCTTTGTGGATCCCACCTGGTAAGCAGGGCAGAATTAAACCTATGATTCCAATGGTCTAGAGGTACACACAGGTTCCCCAAGCGCGATATACTCCGTTTGGAAAATCTGGCATAAATCACATGGTAGCGGTAGCAATTTTGGCAGCAGGACGGGGCACCCGTATGAAGTCCCGATTGCCCAAGGTATTACATGCCCTGGGGCAGCGATCGCTAGTGGAACGCGTTCTCGACAGTTTATCCGACGTTTCACCAACCCATAAATTCGTGATTGTGGGGTATCAAGGGGATCTGGTGCGGGAAGCGCTCGCAGACTATCCAGGGGTGGAGTTTGTGGAACAAACTGAACAACTGGGGACAGGCCATGCGGTTCAACAAGTTCTGCCCCACCTCAAAGGCTACGATGGCGATTTGCTCGTGTTGAATGGTGACGTACCGCTTCTACGCGCAGACACGATTCGCCAGCTCCTGCAAACGCATCGAGACGCAGGCAGTGCTGCCGCAATTCTGACCGCGCAACTCCCTGATCCCAAAGGCTACGGTCGCGTATTTTGTGATGGTCAAAATACGGTCACACAGATCGTTGAGGACCGGGACTGTACCGCTGCCCAAAAGCAAAATCGCCGCATTAATGTCGGAGTCTACTGCTTCAAATGGTCAGAACTAGAGCGGGTATTGCCCCAACTTCAGGCCGACAACGATCAGCAGGAATACTACTTAACCGATACGGTCAGCATGATGAGTCCGGTAGTAGCCGTTGATGTAGACGACTATCGTGAGATCCTCGGCATCAACGATCGCCTCCAGCTTGCCAACGCCTACTCGATTTTACAGACGCGGATTAAAGAACACTGGATGCGTGCCGGGGTGACGCTGGTGGATCCAGAAAGCGTCACCATTGACGACACCGTGGAGCTGCATCCCGACGTGATTATCGAACCGCAAACCCACTTGCGAGGCCGGACGGTCGTTGGGTCGGAGAGCCGCATTGGGCCGGGTAGCCTCATTGAAAATAGCCAGATTGGGCAACGGGTGACGGTTCTGTATTCGGTGGTGAGCGATAGCACCATTCAGGATGGCACTCGCATTGGCCCCTATGCCCATCTGAGAGGTCATGCAGAGATCGGTGAGGGTTGCCGCATTGGTAATTTTGTTGAGATTAAGAATGGGAATTTGGGCGATCGCACCAACGTTGCCCATCTGTCCTATCTGGGAGATGCCACCCTCGGCGAACAGGTAAATGTCGGAGCAGGAACCATCACCGCGAATTACGATGGCGTCCAGAAACACCGCACAATCCTGGGCGATCGCGTCAAAACGGGTTCCAACAGTGTGCTAGTGGCTCCGGTCACGATTGGCAACGACGTCACCATTGCAGCGGGGTCTACCGTAACCGAGGACGTTGAGGATGATGCGCTAGTGATTGCGCGATCGCGTCAAGTGGTCAAACCGGGCTGGCGTAATCCTGCCCATGATGCGTAGTTCCGACTGCCTAAACTGAGCCTGAATTCTATGACCGATGTGGCGATCGCCCTTGGAAGTAATCTTGGTGACTCACGGACGATCCTGGCGCAAGCCCTCACGCAGTTGCATGAGTGTCCCAGTATTACCGTTGTCCGAACCTCTTCGCTGTACAAAACGGCTCCGGTAGGGCCGCCACAGCCCGACTATCTCAACGCCTGCGCGATTCTAGATACCCACCTTGAGCCGTTGGAGTTGCTCCACATCCTCCAGAGAGTTGAGCAGTCCTTTGGGCGGGTACGCGATAAACGCTGGGGGCCTCGAACATTGGATCTAGATTTGCTGCTGTTTAGCGATCGCATCCTCATCACCGACGAACTGGAGATTCCCCATCCTCGGATGGGCGATCGCGCCTTTGTGCTGGTTCCCCTGGCCGAAATTGCGGGACACTGGATCGATCCGGTTTCGCAGCGGGCGATCGCCGATCTGGTGCGGCATGTGGATCCGGATGGCGTTCGACGGTTAGACGATGCCTAAAGCTCTTGAAAGACGTAGGTAACGGCTCCGGTACGCGAATCATTGGTGATATCAACCCGCCCAATTTTCGCCATCCCGATCAACGCGGCCTCAACATCTTCAAAGCTGGCTCCCGTTTCCGACACCGCTTGGGTAACCGTGAGCTTGCCGCCATGCCGCTGCGCTGCCTTCAGCAAACTCAACCGCAGGCTCGGATTGCTCGATGGATAATCATAGGAACGGGCGATCGCCGGACGCTCTGGCGCATAGGGCACGCCGTAAATAGAGCTTTTCTTGAGGTTGTGGCTCTCGACCATATCGGGAATCAGGAACAAGTCGATAATCTGCCCAATACCGAACACTCCGCCCGTGAGTAGCCAGATCAGTCCCGTAATCATTTTGCCGTTGTAGAAACGGTGCAAGCCGCCGATTCCTAACAGAATCGACAGCCACAGCAGGTACGAAGTCCCCTTACTATTCATTTGTACTCGGTCTCCTTAATGATGACTCCCCATTACCTACACGGGCAATCCGCGGGAATAAGCACACCTTCAGGCACGGAAAGCCGGACTATCTGGGGACGGATTTCTGCATAATAGAGCGATGGATATCTGTGCTAGAGGCTGGAATAGGTCTAGATGCTGTTGTGGGGAGAACATGAAATGGTGAAAAAACGATTTGCAATTGAGATGGGCATGGGCGTCGATCAGCATGGGCAAGACGCCACCGTTGCCGCCGCGCGAGCCGTACGCAATGCGATCGCCCACAATGCCCTTCCCGGCATTTGGGAGGTGGCAGGATTAAATAGCCCCCACGAGATGATCGTAGAGGTGCAGGTGGGGGTGCCGTTCCCGGAGGATATCCGAGCTGATGAAGTCTTAGCCGTTTTGCCCTTTGGGAAAAAGTCCCTGCGGGTGGAAGTGGGAGGCATGGTGGTTCAAGGCAAGGCGATTCCGGAACTTAACGACAAAAACGACGACATGATTATTGCCGTTGCTGCCGTCCACGTTTTTGTTGAAACCTGATTTATGTAGCCCTTGCCGTTACGAAATAGAACATCCAGACCCGACGAGATTCGAATTGTCCCCCACAAACCCCGGAGAGATCCAACCTTCTTGGGGCGACAGGATGTAGACCCACTGCCGCGTTCCCTCCGCTGTTTCAGTGGTGAGGGTGCGATCGGTAAACTCGATTGTTTGCAGTCCTGACGGCAGCGTACCGATGGCCGTTATTGAGAGGATTAGCGGACGACTTCGCACCACTAAACCTGATTGGGGTGTCACGCGGCAGGTTGCAACCCGAGTGACTAACGGTTCAGAAGCGTCGGGAGCCTCAACGATCGCCGAAGGAGGCGGAGAAGTTGAAGGCTGATTTGCGGGTGGAAAGGCTGGAGTTCCCGGTTCCGAGACGTCCGGCTCCGGTGTGGGCGTCGCAGGGCGCAAACTGGGGGGACAAGGCGTAGAATCATTGCCCAATAAATACTTAGCTTCTACCCAGCCAATGGCTGGGGCTGTGATGCGTACCCAACCGCCGCCACTGCCGCTCCCTAATCGCATGTAGTCTCCTGCACCAATCACACCCACAGCAGGACTCGTCGCATTCGGCTCTTGATAAATCCCAATCTGAACATCGGCGCGGCGGCAGGTGTCTGCTTGCTGCGCGACCTGAATGGGGCGATCGCCCCCACTGTATCGTGAAGAACGAATAGACGCACCGTCTGCACTAGCACTCCAAACTCCTAACCCAATCGCAACGCTCCCTGCAATCCATTGGCGAATGGCTTTCCCGTTCATCATTGTTTCCTCCCATGCTGAGTCAATAATATCGACAAATTCAGGGAAGGTTTTGCATTTTCTGTAGAGAACGCAATGCATTGTTGCAACTGCGCTGCATCGGAGAGCGATCGCGCTAAGATGGCAACGATATACCCAAGGGTCGCTACTTTTGTTGGAATCACTGATCGTGCAACGTATCGTCAACTCACACCTAAGAACTCAAAACTCCAGGACTTACGCAATTGGGCGATTTTGCGCGGGTTACACCCGCGCAACATCGCCTAAAAGACTCAGGATGCCGCACGTAGTGCGTAAGTCCTGAACTCAAAATTGAGATAACGAGTTCTGT
>JACYMB010000186.1 GCA_015272205.1 Synechococcales cyanobacterium T60_A2020_003
CATCCTGGCATTTTACGCCGCAGAGCGGCGGGGAATCGACCCGCAGGGATTGAAAAAACCTCTGGACGTCTTGCCGCGTTTCGACTCCAGAGGCTTCTTCTTTCGACCTTTTCACTCCTCACCTGTGTATATAATACACGCTTCAAATCAGATTCGAGCTCTAAAGTGACAGTTTCTATAACTGTCATACTTCAACAGGTCATATTCAAGCCTTGTTACAATCACGACATTGGAGCACAGCTAGCATTCTACAATTGGGAGCGTTGGCAAAGGGGCGATCGCCCCATCCGCTCAATCGCTCAGTAAGGACATCGTGACAGCAGCAGTGCAATTGTAGAAAAAGTTCACAATTTCAGCCCAAAGGGCTCTGCTCTATGAGAAGCTAGTCCCAATGTCTGTCTTCATCCGGCCTGAAACTTGAGAAGTGCCGTTAGACTCAATCCGAGGTTATCACTGTCTATGGTAGGTACCGCGTTACAACATCCTCAGTTGGACATCGACTCCATTAATCAACATCTCGATTCGTTGGATTCTGCCCAGGTGATCAAGTGGGCGTCTGAAACCTTCGGAAATGGGCTGGTCATGAGTACCAGTTTTGGTATTCAGTCTGCTGTGATGTTGCATTTAGTGACCTCTGTTGTACCGTCTATTCCGGTCATTTGGGTCGATACGGGCTATCTTCCTGCCAAAACCTATCGTTTTGCAGAAGAGCTTTCGCAACGTCTCAACCTCAATCTGCACGTCTATCAATCCCCCATCAGCCCCGCTCGCATGGAAGCCCTGTACGGCAAACTATGGGACAAACAGGATGTGGAGTCTCTCAACCTCTACGATCAAATTCGTAAGGTAGAACCGATGCAGCGCGCCTTGGAGGATTTGGGTGCAACCGCATGGCTGGCCGGACTCCGTCGAGATCAAACGAGCCATCGCAAAAATTTGACGATCCTGACTCGTCAAGATCCGTACTATAAGGTGCTACCGATTTTGGGTTGGAACTCAAAGAATATCTACGACTATCTTCAAGCCCACGATTTGCCATACCATCCTATGTTCGATGAAGGGTATGTCACCGTAGGAGATTGGCATTCGAGCCGTCCGATCATGGCAACGGATGAACATGAACGCGATACTCGCTTCCACGGACTCAAACAAGAATGCGGCATTCACCTCCCCCAAACCATTGGAGAAGAGGAAAGTCTCAATTCCAGTTCACTGTAAAGACTGCTGCGGCTCTAAAGATGGTCACCCTGACTTGGGCATACCGACGTCTTGGACTCAGTTCTCGATCCAGTGCCTGAATTTATGACGTAGCCAAGCATGACCAACTCAAAACTAAGAATTTCACGCCCCACATTGGTATTAGTCATCCGTTTGGGCTTGAGTTTGGGCGTCGGCATCGTCGTCCATTGAGGGGGGCACCGATTTCTGACCATTTTCCAGATCAGGAGAAATGGACGTAGCGTCAGCTTCTTCAATCAACAATAAATCGGATTCAAGGGTGCGGGTAGACACCTGATCCAGTCGTTGAATCTGAATATGTTGGAGTCGAGGGCCATCGACCGAGACCAGGGTAAATTCAAGGTTCTGATACTGAAATTTTTCTCCCTGTTCAGGAATTTTCTGCATTTCATAAATCATGAATCCGCCCACCGTTTGATAGTCCTCAATAATGGGTAAATTCACGTCCATCAAATCGTTCAATTCTTCCAAATCCATCTGCGCTTGAACTAGGAAGGTTTGCTCGTCTAAAACCTGAAATTCGCTGTCAGAGTCGTCTTCTAGCTCATGGGAATCTCCCAAAATCTCGGTTGTTAAATCCTGGATGGTCACGAGTCCGGCTGTGCCGCCAAATTCATCCACCACGACCACCATCTGCTGTCCCGATCGCTGCATGATTTGCAACAGTTCAGTCAGGGGCAGGTACTCCGGTACAAACCGAGCTGGACGAATCCACGGTTCGATCGGGCTATCTAACGTTAGCAGTCCTTGGGCAAGGGGTTCTGCGAGTTCTTTGAAGTAAATGACGCCGCACACATCGTCCAAGGATTCGCCAATGACTGGATAACGAGAATGTCCAGATTCCACGACTTCATTCAGCAAGTGCTGAAAGGTAGCATCCTTCGGTAAGCTCACGATGCTCGTGCGGGGGATCATCGCTTCTCCGGTGCTGACCTCCCGAAACTCAAACACGTTACTCAACATTTGCCTTTCTTCGGCTTCCAAGTCTGGAGACTCAGTGGAGGTATTGATAATGAGCTGAAGTTCTTCAGGCGTGACGCGGCTAGACCACCCTTGCCCCGTATATTCAATTCCCACAAGCCGCAGCAGCCAGTGGGTAGACTGGTTGAGAATCCAAATGAAGGGGTTAAAAATGCGGGCGATCGCCATACTGGGTGCCCCCAAGACCCGCGATAGCTGTTCGGGATAAAGCAAAGCCACGGATTTTGGGCACAACTCGCCCAACACAATTTGCAGATAGGCAATCAGGATAAAGGCTAAGGGGAGCGCAACGGAGTGGGCAACGGTCGGTACCAGTTCTACAGGCAAGGGGAACCGGATCAGAAGTGCCGCAATTAAAACGGCCATCGTCCCCTCGCCAATCCACCCTAGGGCAAGGCTAGAGAGGGTAATCCCCAGTTGAGTTGCTGATAATAGTCGATCGATGCTGCGCTGCAGGCTCTGAACCGTTTTAGCTTGAATATCCCCTGCTGAGGCAAGCTGGTTAATGCGCGATCGCCGCACTGAAACGATTGAGAATTCCGCCGCGACGAAAAACGCATTGATCACAATTAAGAGAAAAACGGCCATCAGGCGCGCGAGTACACCCGATAGCGTTAGATTCGTTACCATATCAAAGTCCGTAAAGGGGTGAAGCGCAGCACTCGTGAGTTCGCCCCAGCCGATACTGAATTGGCGATCGCTAAAGTCACTATCGTAATCAACGCAAGACCAATCAATTAGACTCCGTATCTAAAAATGGGTCAGATTCTGCCAACGGATCGCTGGCTGGGGAATCCGGTGCAGTTTCATCCGGCTGCCCGTCGATATTTGGATCTTCAACCTCGGGTGACTCCCAGGGCGCTGATTCCATGCCCGCATCTACCGCAGTCTCAGAACTCGATTCTGCTGTCCCAGGCTCAAAACTAGCATCGGAAACGCCAGAACTGGGCGAATCGGATGCTAATTCTGATTCTGGGGCAGTTTCCTCTACAACCCTCGAAGATGTCGGAGTAGCACTCCCTGGAGCAGGTGTTGCCTCTGGAGTGGAGGGCTTGCCGCTCATCCGTGCCTTAACGTCCTCAATGAGCTTGGTTTCATCCAGAAATGTCATACCCTGCTCTGATGGAGTGTCCTTACGTTCAGATCGACGGATCGGGCTTCCTGGCCGACTATCGGGCTGGGTAATGCCTCGTAGCGCTTCGCGCCCTAGGGAGTATCCCCATGTCCCACTGAATAGACCTGCGCCCATCATTAAGAAAAGCAAAATAAAGGTAAGGATAACGGTTGGATTAACTGCCATTTTGGAAACTTTACGTGTTGTCCGAACACTGCGCCGTTACCGTTAGTCATGCACTCCCACTCCCATGCCCAAAGAGTAGGGTGAGGTAGAATGCCTGCGGAATGCAGACTTTACGTCAATCATGATGATTGTGCGGCTACGGTTAGGATATACCCAGTAGCTTATCAACTAAGCTTCAAAACTGCACTTAAAAAATGTGTCTTAACCTAATACAGATCCCCATTCTTGATATCCTGATAAACCAAGTGATCAGTGCTGAGAACTCACGGTAGAATGGTACCCTAACCAGGGTTGGCCGAGCGGTTTAGGCAGCGAACTCATAATTCGCCTTAGGCAGGTTCGACCCCTGCACCCTGGACTTTTCTGGTAAAGCACACTAGCGTTCGATAGGGGCGATCGCCAACACTGAACCTCACAAGTACGCAAGACCTCCATTCAGGTGAACGCGTCTAATTGCTAACACGAATATTGAATCCTTGGTTCGAAAATCCTAGTCTGAGAGTATAATCTCCCTAGTCGTTTCGTCTCCTGATGCTGTGATTGCGATTTACCCTGGTAGCTTTGATCCCATTACGCTCGGTCATCTTGACATTATCGAGCGGGGGTGCCAGCTATTTAAAAAAGTGATCGTCCTGGTATCGCATAATCCGGGCAAGGTTCCGCTATTCAGCGTGCAGAAACGACTAGAGCAAATCCGCACGGCTACTCAGCATCTTTCTAATATTGAGATTGACAGCTTTGATGGTTTAACGGTTACCTATGCCCATGAGCGAAATGCGGGTGTGATTTTGCGAGGTCTTCGTGTACTATCTGACTTTGAGAAAGAGCTGCAAATGGCTCACACTAACAAGACCTTATCGTCAGACATTGAGACTGTTTTTCTAGCTACGTCAACGGAGTATAGTTTTCTGAGCAGCAGCCTTGTCAAAGAAATTGCAAAATTTGGCGGCTCTATTGATCATCTTGTTCCTCAAACTGTTGCCCTGGATATTCGCAGATGTTACGCCAAGATCCCGACTCAATCGGCACCCCACGTGGTTCAAACGCATCCCCCGGTGGACAAGCCTACAAAAGTGACTCCCCTGGGAGTTCTCCCCGATCTGGAAGCGTAGACATCCAGGAAGAGTTTAATAAGCTTGAGGAAATGGTTCTGGACAGTCCCCGCATTTGGCTGAGCCGATGGACGATGGTGGACGAAGAAAAGATTTTGCAGCAGCTTGATCTGTTGCGCTTGCACCTACCGTCGGCCTTTCGGGAAGCCACTGAAATCTTGCGGAACAAGGACGAAATTCTGGCGGAGGCGGAGGAGTACGCCCAAGACATTATCCGTGCAGCAGAGCAGCGTGCCGCAGAGGTGCTGAACGAGATGGGGTTGGTTCGGCAAGCCGAAATGGAAGCCAATCAGATTCGGATGCAGATTCAGCAAGAATGCCAACTGCTCCAGGATCAAACGCTATCGGAAATTGAAATGTTGCGGCGTCAAGCGCAGCAGGATATTGAAGAAATGCGGATGATGGCGATCGCTGAATGTGAAGAAATTCAGCGAGGAGCGGATACCTACGCGGATCGGGTGCTGCGGGATATGGAACAGCAGCTCTCCGATATGATGCGGGTTGTTCGTAACGGTCGGCAACAGCTTCAGTTAGATGCTCCAACACCGCGGAATCGTGACGGATTTTAAGGTCTACTCTACTGGCGCGAGTTGCGAAGTCGGATCAGTTGACGACGCATTTGGGGAGAGGTTGCTGTCGCAGGAATCTCCCGAATGTTAACGCTTGTATCAACTGTTTCCAGGTACTCATCGGCTCCGTAGGAAAATGCCTCAAGCAGCAACTCAAGCAGGCGATCGCGATCGCGCAGCACAGATTTATCCTCAATGAGCCTAAATTTGAGGCTGATTTCGCAATCATAGATGCCAAGCTCAGGTTCTTCAGGCAAATATTTCGAGAAAGTAGATTCCATAAGGAGTGCTAAAAATTACGATTGGAACACGGACACTACTATTGAGGAACAGCGCTGTATCTGAGAGCGGTAATCCTAACCTTCTGCTATCTAGAAAGACATGCTAGAGCCATACCTAAATCTTTTAAGTACACAAACAAAGCTAGAACTGCTTTCCAAATCTCACCTTGAGTCTTTCACGGCTAATTGAACGCTTAAGATCAACCCCTAACTGTTCCTACTGATTTACATGCGCCTAATTTATCCTAGAGACGAGGCTATCTAAATCCGCTGTTTAGCTGAAATAAAAGTTATGGTTAATGTAAAAAAAAGATCTGTTTTACATAGCTTTTATGAATATAAAGTTCAATTCTCTAGGTAGCTTACTTCAACACTTTGACAATAGCACTAGGTATGGGTTTCTATATTTCTTTTTTATGAAGTATTGGTAATGACACCAGATGACCTTGATGTAGTCTTTGTTAATTATCGATATTTTTTAGTCAGCCAAGTGTAGAGATAGTTTGTATTCTAAACGGCCAGTCGTTTCAGCTCATTCAAACGCTATATTTCGGTAACGTCAGAATTACAAATGAATTTCAGAACAGACCCAGTATAGAGGGAGAGAGCTAGGAATAGAGGTGAAATCTCGCACCTTCTGTTCTTTCTTACTGAAAGCACTTATTTTAAATCCAAGAAAATACTGAGCAATGAATTGATAAAGCTAGAATTTATTCTCAGAGATTGGCATCATGGATCAAAAGCAAGCTCGGAAATTTTTCGGAAATTCTTCCGATATTTAGACAGCCATGCTGACATGATCCTCAATCGATGGGACATGGGTAACTGATTGACTGACAAAACTCACACAACCCTGATTCTCTCGTAGGTTGGGTGAGC
>JACYMB010000187.1 GCA_015272205.1 Synechococcales cyanobacterium T60_A2020_003
GCCGTCGAGGATGGTTCCATGCTGAAGGGTTGGGCACGAAGACCGCAATGGATTGGATTGGTGGGAATGTCTCTCGTTCTCCAGGGGACGCTATGGGTTGGATGGGTTGAGCCTAGCCAGAGTCAGTCGTTGCCAGAAATGTCTGTGGGCGTTGGAACCCCTCAAACACCGGAGGAGTATCTGGATCTGGGGTTACAGTATGTGCAGGCTGGGGATTTGCCATCGGCGATCGCCGCCTTTGAGCAATCAACGGTACTCGATCCGTCCTTTGCCCCTGGGTACTACAACTTAGGACTCGCCCTGCGCCAAGGGGGACAGCTCCAGGCTGCCGCGAACGCTTTCTACGGAGCCACCCAAACAGACCCATCCTTTGCGATGGCATTCGGGAATTTGGGGGCAGCCCTATTAGAGGGGGGCAACTATGAGCAGGCCGAAGCCTATTTGCTCCACTCCCTAGCGCTCGATCCGAAGCTGGGGTTGGCCTACTACAATCTGGGATTACTTCGCCAACAGCAGGGACAGCTTGATGCCGCCTTCGCTGCGTTTCAGCAGGCGAGCATTCTGACCCCGACAGCGCCCGAACCCCATTATTACAAAGGGATGATCTACTTACAACAGCAAGCCTACCCGGAAGCGATCGCCGCAATTGAGCAAGCGATCGCCCTTGATCCTAATTATTTTGAAGCCTACTATTCCCTGGGAACGATCCAGTTTCAGCAAGGACTCTACGATCAAGCGCTGGAATCGTTTCGGAGTGCCGCTGAGGTGAATGCCAACTATCCCAATGCCTACTATGGAGCAGGCTTAACCTTTATGCAATTGGGAGATTACACGAACGCCCGTCGCGTGTTTGAATATGCTCGCGATCTGTTCACGGCTCAGGGCAATACCGACTGGGCTGCTAGCGCCGAACAATACTTGCAGCAGTTACCATAGTTAACCCATCCGTGAAGCATTCTGTCAGTAATTTGGAAATGTGTGTCCTGGCGATCGCTAGCATTGTGCTGATCTCGTCGGTGATTCCGAACGACTGGCATGGGCAAGCGGTGATCTTACGGGATATTGTGCTGATGACGTGGTTTATCCACATTGTGAATTGGGCGATTTGCCAAGGGTCTCTTAACCAGCTTTTGGGTATCTATCCGCGCCGACTTGAGGGGCTACCGGGCATTCTCGTTGCCCATTTTCTCCACGGGTGGGGACAGGACGATAGCGAAAAACGACATTTGTTTGAAAATACCTTTGGCTTTTTGGTTCTAGGCTGGTTCATTCTGCTGCAAGGGACGCAGGTGTTTTATATCGTTACGGCGGCGGTGGCGATCGCCAGTGGGATTGGCACTTGGATCTTTGGGCGGGCGTTTCCACCCCATGTGGGTGCAAGTGGTGTCACCTATGGATACCTGGGATTTGTGCTGGCCTATGGAATTACGGCCGGAAATGCGCTGGCGTTTTTGCTGTCGATTATTGTGGGCTTACTCTACGGACGGCTGATTCCTGGTATCCTACCCGATTCTGACCATCCCTACACCTCTTGGGAGATGCATCTATTCGGGTTTATGGGCGGAATGCTGACGGCCTTTATCCTCAGTGAAGCCGCATTGAATTCCCCACCGTTATATAGCGTTCCTACGTGATTTGTGAAAAAGATGAGTTGTGAAACGTGCGCCCCGTGGGGCGCACGTTTCACAATCCAAATAGGATTGCTATAGTTCCAGATCGGCGACTTCTGATGCACCTCTCCAAAGAAGCGCATGGGACGCATACAAGCAGTCACCGATCTAAGCATCCCACACTATCAAGAAATCGCTCCTTACTAACCCAGAGGGGCGATCGCCCTTCGGTGCGGCATCCTGCTACTCGTTGACACCTAAACAACTGCTTTTTCCCGTCGTCTTGACGGATTGAGAATCGGCGACCGCTACACGAGAATCCTTCTCTCGGCTCAATGGTGTCCGCAGTGTTGCAAGGCCCATTTCTGAAATTCTAACTCCAGATCCAATGCTGGCATCACTGATGGTGCAACCCATCATCAACTCAAAACTGAGAATTTCTCCTGCGGAGACGCTGTGCGAACAAAACTCAAAATTGGTATAAGCCGTCCGGATGTCTGCACTCAAGGTTGAAACATGTTCCTATGGTTTATCGGAGCAAACATGATGCGATCGCACACTCATAGGTTAAGGCTAAACTTGGCAGTGCTATTTCCTGGGGGGGCGATCGCGCTGCTGGGATCAGGACTGGCGATCGCTGAGCCTGCGCCCCTGAAGCTGCAAGCCGAACCCCTAGCAGCAGCGCTGTTGGATGTCACCGGAACGTTAGACGCGAGTGATCTGGTGCTACCGGACGGCAGTTTTTATGATGAGCATCCCTTTGCCGGAGAAGCCGGGCAGGAACTCACCATCACCCTTGAAAGCGATGTATTCGACACCTATCTATGGTTGCTGGATGCGGACGATAACGTTGTTGCTGATAACGATGATGCCGACGATTCCACTCTGAACTCAGCCTTCACCGTGACTCTGCCTGCCGATGGTACCTATCGGGCGATCGCCAATTCCCTAG
Organism: Synechococcales cyanobacterium T60_A2020_003; assembly: GCA_015272205.1. Lineage (NCBI taxonomy): Bacteria > Bacillati > Cyanobacteriota > Cyanophyceae > Synechococcales > Synechococcales cyanobacterium T60_A2020_003. The sequence continues at coordinate 2,563 of JACYMB010000187.1, forward strand.
AAGGCAATCAGTTGGGAACCTATCGACTCACCATTACGCCAACCGTTTCACCGGAAGGTGCAGAGCCATAGCCCTCAAGCCCGGATTTCCCCGTCCGTGAATCCGCGAGACGGGGAAGACATCCTCACTTGGCAAGATCGGTTCAGACTAATTCCGCGTTGAAGCAGAGTTCCTATACTGGAAGTAGGTTTACTTGTTGCAAGTGAGGAACATGTATGGAATTCAACACGGCAGTCATGCGGGCGGTCGAACAACTGGATTACCGTGTGACTGTCGGAGATGTCTCCTCCAAAGCGGGCATTGATCTCAATACGGCTGAACGCGGACTGCTCGCCTTGGCCTCAGATGCGGGCGGCAACATGCAGGTGTCCGAAACCGGAGAAATTGCCTACCTTTTTCCCCGAAATTTTCGCAGCGTCCTCCGCAGCAAGTATCGCAAGCTCCGTTGGCAGGAACGATGGCAAAAGGTATGGAACCTGTTGTTCTACCTGGTTCGGATTTCCTTTGGCATTCTCTTAATTGCGTCCATCCTCCTGATTAGCATCGCGATTATTATCCTCGTCATCGCGGCTAATAGCTCCCGTGGCGACAATGACGATCGTGACTCATCTCCCAGCGGTGGCGGTATGATCTTTATTCCCCGTTACTGGTTTGGCCCCGACTTGGTGTGGATCTTTGATCCTGACTATCGCCGCCGCCAAGCTCGCCAAACGTCTAAAGGACGTAAACGGGATCAGGATGGCGATCGCGACATGAGTTTTCTGGAAGCGGTGTTCTCATTCCTATTCGGAGACGGCAACCCCAATGCGGATTTAGAAGACCGGCGCTGGCAGTCGATTGCCACGGTCATCCGCAATAACAAAGGGGCGATCGTGGCCGAACAAATTGCCCCCTATCTCGATGATCTCGGCACAGGCTTTGACCGGGACTACGAACACTACATGCTGCCCGTCCTCACTCGCTTTAACGGTCGGCCTCAGGTCAGCCCTGAGGGACAGTTGGTTTACTATTTCCCAGAACTCCAGGTCACGGCAAAAGAGCAACGCAAATCTTCCGTGCCGGCCTACCTGAAAGAACTGCCCTGGAAATTTAGTCAGGCTACGTCCGGTCAACTCACGATGGCGGCAGGGCTGGGTGTTCTTAACGTTGTCCTTGCCCTGGTTCTCCAGACCTTACTCCAGGATCAGGCGTTGGTGGCAGAGTTAGGGGGAATCGTAGCCTTGGTGAATGCCCTCTTTCCGGTGCTGCTGGCCTACGGTACTGCGTTTCTGGCGGTTCCCACCCTTCGCTATTTCTGGCTGAAGCGACGGAACACGAAGGTCGAGAAACGGAATGAACAACGGCAAGAAAGGGCGATCGCCCTCAACAATGCGGATGAAACGGTTCAGCAAAAGCTCAACTATGCCCGCCAATTTGCCACCCAGACCATTGTGAGTGCAGACGACCTTGCCTACACCACCGAACGAGAACTGACTGATCAGGAGTACGACAACCGCGAAAAACTGGATGCCGAGTGGCAAAAACGCCTGGAACAATCCGATTCCTAACCTTAGCTACTTTTCACAAACACTGAGGGTCGGGCAACCACCTGGTGGTACAACTCTTCCAGAGTCGTGATATTTTGGCTCAGCGTGTAGCGTTCTAGGACGCGCCGCCGAGCCTTTTGCCCTAGGATAGCTGTCCATTCGGGATGCTCATGACAAATCGGCAGCAGCGTTTTCAGTTGGCTGGTCACTCGCTGGGTATCTAGCACCACCCCCGCTCCGTCCGCTAGGGCTTCGCCATCCGCTCCGGCATCGGTAGCAAGGCAAGCTAAGCCGCAGGACATTGCTTCTAGTAGAGATAGGGACAATCCTTCCACCAAGGACGGCAAAATAAACACGTCCGCTCCCCGCAAAATATCGATGCGGCGCTCCTCATCCCCCACAAACCCAGCCCAAACGATGCTGGAATCAGCTCCATAAAACGCTTTGAGCGAGGCTTCTAAAGGGCCTGAGCCTACCATTAAGAGCTTTGCGCCATTGCCCAAGGCTACGTGTCGCCATGCCCGCAACAGCGACTCTACGTTCTTCTCCAGGGCTAGGCGACCTTGGTAGACGAATAGTGTGCTGGCATCCAATTCGGTTTTGATATTGGATAATCCCGGCGTGTACTTGGCCGTATCAACACCGTTGGGAATCACCGCTACCCGCCCTTCGGGAACGCCCAAGCGCACCAACAGATCCCGCTGGATGTAGGAAAACACAATTACGCGATCAAAGTTTGCCAGCGATGGCGCATACACCTGGTAGGCTAAGTGCTGAGTATTGGAGGTTAAGTTGCGACGCTTACGGTCAAACGGTGGATGAAACGTGGCGACGAGGGGAATATCCAACGCTGCGCAAATTTCGGGCAACTTGAAATCTAAAGGCGAGAGGGTCAACGACGCATGCACCACATCGGGACGGAGTTGGCGAAGCGACTCGAACAGCACCTTCCCCGATCGCAAGGATGGAATGGTAATAATTTGTGATTTGTAGAGAAACGGCAGCGGAACTTCCTGAAACTCGGCAGAGGTTTCCTCAAATTCGGATTCAGCCTCAAACCCAGGTTCAGGCTGAGCAAAGTGGAGAAAACTAACCTGATAGCCACGCGCAGCAAGGGCTGCCGTCACTTCCCGACCGTAGGTAACGTTGCCGCAGAAGGGCGTTTTTTTTCCAAGCCAAGCGATGTGCATTCAAGTTTTACTTTGTTCTTATACAGGGATCACCACACAGAGAGGATCCCAGAACGAGATGCCTAGGGGCACGATGCGTCCGTTGAACCTCTACGGGAAATATACCAAGTTGTCGCGCCTGCTGCGATCGCCAGTCCTGACAAAATTAGGAATACCGCCTGCAAACCAAGATAGGTTTCGGCAATTCCTGCAAGGGCTAGCGGCAAACTTAGGGCAATATTAACGGCATTATTCTGGAGGCCAAACACCTTGCCCCGCATCTCTTCGGGCGTTTCGGCTTGGATGGTGGTTTGCATGGGAATTGCCACCAATGCCGCAAAAGTTCCCAAGATACCGATCAAGCTAAGGGTGATCCAAAGTTGTTGGATAAATAAAGGCAGAACGGCGAGAGCGATCGCCATACCCACGGAACCCACTAAGCTCAACTGCCGCCGCGAAAACCGCTGTCCAAACTGTCCAATCCCCGCCGCCCCAATCGCCATACCCACACCACCCGCCGCTAGCAAAAAGCCGAACTGATCCGACTCGATCGCAGGCATAATTTCGGCCATCCGCACCGCCAGCACCGCCAAGGCCGCAAAAATTGAAAACAGCATCACCAGTTGAATCAATGCTGCTCTCACTCGTCCTTGTTTGCCCAGGTAGCGCAACCCGTCCTTAATATCCTCAAAAACATGGGGATGCTCCTTCTCCGGATCTACAGGAAGTTCCTTGGTTTTGGTAATCAAGAGCAGTGCACCCGCAATCGCATAGCAGCCACCCACGGCAATATCCTTACCCACATCCGGAGCAACATGCATCGCCTCCCAAAACGGCAGTAGCGAAATCAGGTGATTCACAAACTCTAAGGCAGGCTCCCCCACCGCAAAGCCAATAATCACCGACGCCATCATCGTGGTGGTGTAGAGGGAGTTGGCCGAGAGCAAGTGCTTGTGTTCCACAATCAGCGGAATCACCGCTTGTTCGGCAGGGGCAAAAAACTGGGTAAGCGTGGAGACTAAGAACGTAATCAACAACAGGCCATAGAACCCGGTCGGCAGTCCGCCGATAAACGTGTGCCCATGAGCCAACCACAGCACCGCCTGCAGCGCCATCACCAGTCCTCCCCGCAGAAAATTCGTAACGGTCAGCACGGCCTTTTTCGACCAGCGATCGACAAACACCCCCGCAATCGACCCCAGCACCACCGCTGGAATGGTAAATGCGATCATCAAGGCCGACACCCAGCCGCTAATGCTTTGTCCCTCGGCTTGAAACTGACTCGCCACAATGGAGATGATCAGCACCAGGTATACCTTGTCCGCAATCTGGGAAAAAATCTGACCACTCCAGAGCTTGAGAAAATTAAAGTTTCTGAGAACAGGTAAAAACCCTAACTCGTACTCCTCCTCCCCCGGGACGGACTCCTCAGGCTTGGACGGTTCAGCCGGAGGCGCAGGAATGGTCGATACCTCAGTAGATCCCTCACTCAATGGGGCGATCGCCCCTAACCGCTGTAAAGGATTACCCCCATCCTGGCCTGCACCATACTCCTCTAAGCGTCCAGACGTACCCGGTGGTTCTAAATCTGTAAAATCGTCCTCAGCCGCTTGTAAATACCCTGGCCACGGCGACGGTGGATGCCAGCCTCCTCCCGATTGACCAACATCCAACCCACCGTACCTATCCTCCAACTGAGGCATCGCCGCAGGCTGCATTGGAGGGAGCGAGGATGGCACCGATGGGTTAGAGAAGTTGGGATGCTTCATACGGGGGAGAGCTTACTGAGGAAACACAATTCGAAGCTGGAAACGCAGAGGAACTTTGGATTTCAGGATGATTTAGGAACTAGGCGATTCATATCAACAGATGCCCTATATGTCAGCTTACTATGACAGTGTAGAAAAACAGGTGTCGATCAGACAGGCTGAACGAATGGACCGATCAAACTGGTACTCGGCATACTGGCGTAAAACGTGTTCTAGCTTGAGCCACGTTGATACAGGGATGGGATGGAGCAGTTCCGGGATTTGAGGGGTGCTGTCTAAATGAATCCGACCATCGGCTCGAACCAACACAGGCTGAGCGAGGCACTGCAAAATTGCTAGTTCCAAGGTCGATAGTTCCGTAACGAGATGTCCTCTCGGTTTGATCGATGGTGCTGGGGCGTAGGATGCTGTTCCAGTTGCTGCTCTGGGCAAGTCCCCTTTCTTGATTAAAGATCGAGATGCCAAATTCGATGAAGGGGAGGTTACCGAACGGAATTGGGGCGATCGTGTTCCTGAAGCACCTGCAAACGCTGTTGCTCCCTCAACGGGTTCCAGCGTGTCTAAATGCACAGTGCCGCCCGCCACTACATTAAATCCTGCGCCTTGGAGCGTATTCGGCTGTTCCAGCATCAAGGAACGCTGGGTTAGGCAGCATTCATGCACCTGGGGCGGAACACCTGCCGTTGCCAGGAAATGGTAGACCGCATGGGTTAAGCAGGCGATCGCCAATTCCGGCGGAGCATCGTCCAAGCGAGTGAAATGCTCGTTGAGCAAGCAAAATAATTCCTCTTGGGGATGATCGCTGAGGGCTTGAAATAGCACCAACTCTGCCAGGTATTGACTAGCCGTTAGCTTTCGCAAATCTTGCCCCAATCCGGGGTAGGACTCTAGGGTTTCCGCCTGCACAATCCGGTCGAGACTGCGTCCCTTCGAAATCAGCAGGTCATTCACCACAAATAGGGCACTCCGCCCCCCCAGCTTTGAATTCGACTTCCGGGCTCCCGGCGCAACAACTCGCACTAGGCCATGCTCGCGGGTCAGCACCGTCAGGAGGCGATCGCTCTCTCCCAACGGTGTCCCCTTTAAGTTAATCCCTGTTGCCTTGTACGTCGCTGCCATTCCGTGTTCCTGCTATCTCAGCGGCTCAGTTTTACTCCTTGCCCGATGGGTTAGGGGTTTCCATATCCCTATTCTGCCTAACCTTGCGAGTCCTCAGCCTCCTCATCCGTCGCATTCCGTTGCTGTAACACCAGTTCCACACCGCGCGACGTTCCCAATCGGGTTGCACCCGCCAGAATCAACTCCGTCGCCTGTTCAACGGTGCGGATTCCGCCCGATGCTTTGATGCCGACTTGATCCTTCGCCACGGATTTCAGAAGACGCACATCCTCCACCGTTGCTCCCCCAAACCAGCCCGTACTCGTTTTCAGAAATCGAACCCCGGCATCCATGCAAATTTCAGCGGCCAGTTTTTTCTCGGCATCCGTTAGCAGTCCCGTTTCCAAAATGGCCTTGACCAATACGCCCGTTTCTTCGCAAATTTCGGCAATCTCGCGATGAACCTCTTCCGTTTTGCCGCTTTTGAGCCAGCTTAGGTTAATAACCACGTCCAGTTCGGTTGCCCCTCGTTCCACGGCATCTTGCGCCTCATAGAGCTTCGTGGCGGAGGTGTTTGCCCCACAGGGAAACCCAATGACCGTACACACCTGGGTTTTACGCTGATGCAAGAGTTCCACCGCCTGATCCACATGCGTTGGAAATACACACACCGCCGGAAACTGGAAGCGATCGCCCTCTTCACATCCCTTGGCAATATACTCCGGTGTTGCAACTGAACTGAGCAAGGTGTGATCAATAAATTCAGCCAGATCCAGATCGATATAGTCGCGTGCCATAACGGTTCAAACGTCGGTTCAAAAGGGTTCAGGGGCTGAGTGATGGCGGTAAACGCATCTCCCACGCAAATGCTGCTATTGTCGCTTAGATTCCCGGTTCTGGAGCAATGTTATACGGTTGGATTGCGGCCTCAAGAATTGAAATGCATCGACTCCATCTGTCCATCGGCATTCGCTTGAACAGCCGAGATTTCAGATTGTGGACTGGTTTGGGCGATCGCCCGTTCAAGCAGCAAATTCAGCGCTGTCCGCACCCCGATGATGGTGATCAAGCGTCCCAATTCCTCCCGCTGACTCGACACCATCGTTTTCATAATCGTCGAGCCAATTAGAAAGCTTAGCCCCAAGGAGAAGGAATAGCCCATCTCTAGCCGACTGCGCTGAAACGATTCCGGAGACTGGGTTTTCAGCAGAGATTCGCTCAGGTAAATCACCAACGCCCGGATAATGCCCACCGAAATCACAAAAATAGCTAACAGTTGGCAGGTACTAATTAAAATACTGTTCAGAACCAGAACGGTCGAGGCAATACTCGACTGAATAGCATCAATCTCCATGAGGCTAATGATCCACAATGGGCAAACGTGCAAACGTAACCATGTACTCCGCGTTTGATCAACCAAACCTGAGGCGTAAAGCTGGATTCATGCTGGGCATTAGCACCTGTAGCATTCTCACCCTAACGCATGCCGCCGCCGCTCTGCCTCCCCCAGAGGACACCCCCGAAGAGGTTTTAAGAACTGAGATCATCCTAGAAGCGCGATCGCCCCTAGACGGGGAACCGCTCACCGCTGCCGAGTACGCTGAACTTCAGGACTACCTCTCTCGGTATCCCGAACCCGAAATTGCACCGGAAATTCGCCAACTGATTCGCCTGCTGTACCTGCGCCGCGCCATTCGTAGCGTGTTTCCCTTCTTGCTTCGCTAAATCCCTAACGCGACTCTAGGAAGGTTTGCACCCCTCCATCCGGTCTAAGCACTAGGCGAATCCGAGGACTGGACTCTGTGGCCGTTGCCGATACAAAGGGTTCTCCCGCCAGGGGCATACTGGTACGGTCTAGGTAGGTCGCCGCCGCCTGTCCCAACGGTTCTACTCTCTGAATGCTGCCGTTCGAGTTCAGCACAATCGAGTACTGAAGATCGCTGTTCAATCCGGTTGGGGGCTGCCATCGCTGCTCGAAATAGGCTCTCACCTCCGCAACCTGCGGAATCACGTCGAATACCGACTCTGACCCTGCATCGGCGGTGTCAGGCATACTGCGATTCTCTAAACGCTCTGAAGCCCCCGAAAATTGCTCTGCCTGAGGTGCATCGTTCAGACTGGCACGACTAGCGATCGCAGGTTCATCCGAGTTTTGGCTAGCCCTGGGAGCAGATTCCACGCTGGGACTGGGCAGAACGAGAGCCGGAGGTAAATCAGTGGAAGGTACCGGACTGGCTGCCACTGGCGGTCGTGTCTCCGCCGTAATTGGGGGAATGGGGGCTTGGGATGGCACCGTAACCCGTGGGGTGCGGGCAGAGGGGGATTGCTCAGGGGTCGGTGGGGGTGGAATCGGCTCTAGGGTGTCCGGGTCAACTTGCGGCGCACCCAGTTCAGACTCGGCAGTTTTGGGCAGCACAGTAATCCCTCCAAACTGCTGATCCTCACTGCTGGCTACCGAATCCGGGGGAGAACTCGCCGTTTGAATCGTGGGATCTACAAATTTCACAATCGAGAGAGTTGTTCCCAGTGCCAGCACCATTACGGCTGCTGCCCGCAACCATCCTGATGATGGCTTGAACCACGCTGATGGCTGGGTCGTCGCCATCGCCACTACATCACCCGCACAGTCATCCAGAGCCGTTGCCAGATCAAAAAGCTGGAGAGTGCTGAGTTGAATAACGGTATGGGAGGCATCCGGGGCTAAGGCTCCCAGGTGTAGACGATGGGACAGGCTACCGTTGGGATGCAGGGCAATACCAAAGTTTGAGGAATCGTGCCGATCAGCTAAATCTTGCAATGGGGCTTGAAGGGCGATCGCCCCCTCTTCGTTCCGTGCGATCGCCCCTAGTCGCGGCAGACTGGGCGGCTCTACCAACTGCGCCTGAACATAGTCGTCCACAACATCACTCAGGACTTCCAAGGCAGAGCGATCGCCTTCTAAGGTGATTTGGTCTTCGGGCGGCAAGCGGGGATCATCAAATTGCAGTCGGAATCGGAGGCGATTCACTACCGTGCGATCGGTCCATCGCGACAGGGGCGACTCCGTTGCCATCACCTCTAACGTGCAGGTTAGTGGGGTATAGCGACGTAAAACTGAAGGCATGGTTAGCATTTCCTCCGAACCAAGGCCGGTCAGTGCTTCCAAAACCAGCAGCAACAAATCTAGCTGCGCCTTGATATTGTCCAACTGAGCCGCATCGGGTTCATGGGACAAGGTCAGCAGATCGGGATTGAATGCCATAGACGGCATGTCAGAGGATTTCACAGGTGATGCCATAGCCTAGCTTCAGATTAGACGAGGTAGCCCTACGCACGTGATTTAGCCGAGAATAGCGGGTCTCAATCTCCCAAACCTCGGCTAAAGAATAACGCAGTTCTATGGGATTCCCAAAAAAAACTTAATATGGTTTAGAAGAAGAGATGTAATGCAACAAAACCCTGTCCTATGTTTGATGCGCTTTCCGATCGCTTAGAATCGGCGTGGAAAAAACTCCGAGGTCAAGACAAAATCTCGGATGCCAATATTCAAGAAGCCCTGCGGGAGGTGCGTCGGGCACTGCTGGAAGCTGATGTTAACCTCCAAGTCGTAAAAGACTTTGTCGCCGAGGTGCAAGAGAAGGCGCAAGGGGCGGATGTCGTTGCCGGAGTGCGCCCCGATCAGCAGTTCATCAAGATTGTCTATGACGAGCTGGTAGAGGTCATGGGGGAAACCAATGCCCCCCTTGCCGAAACCACCGAGCCTCCGACCATTATCCTCATGGCAGGCTTGCAGGGTACCGGTAAAACAACCGCGTCCGCCAAGCTAGCCCTCCACCTCCGCAAGCAAAATCGGTCGGCCATGCTGGTCGCCACCGACGTATATCGTCCTGCGGCGATCGACCAGTTGATCACCCTGGGTAAGCAAATTAACGTTCCCGTGTTTGAGCTGGGAGCCGACGCCAACCCGGTTGAGATTGCGCGTCAGGGTGTGGAACAGGCGAAAGCTGACGGCATTGACACGGTCATTATTGACACGGCAGGCCGCCTGCAAATTGACGAATCCATGATGGCGGAACTGGCGCAAGTCAAAGCGGCGGTGCAGCCCCACGAAGTGCTGCTGGTTGTAGACGCGATGACAGGACAAGAAGCAGCCAATCTAACCCGCACCTTCCACGACCAAATCGGTATCACGGGCGCAATCCTCACCAAAATGGACGGTGACACCCGGGGTGGTGCGGCTCTGTCGGTGCGCCAAATTTCTGGTCAGCCCATCAAATTCATCGGTGTGGGTGAAAAGGTTGAGGCTCTCCAGCCCTTCTATCCCGATCGGATGGCATCTCGCATCCTGGGCATGGGCGACGTCCTGACCCTGGTGGAAAAAGCCCAGGAAGAGGTCGATTTTGCGGAAGCCGAGAAAATGCAGGAGAAAATCCTGTCGGCTCAGTTCGATTTCACAGACTTTTTGAAGCAAACCCGCCTCCTCAAAAACATGGGTTCTTTGGGTGGCTTGGTCAAGATGATTCCCGGTCTGAACAAGATTTCCAGCGAACAGTTGGAGCAGGGCGAAGTCCAGCTTAAGCGGGTGGAATCCATGATTAATTCCATGACCTTAGAGGAACGGCGCAACCCAGATTTGCTAGCCAGTTCGCCCAGCCGTCGCCGCCGTATTGCCCAAGGGTCAGGCCATACGGTTAACGACGTTAGTAAGCTGATCACGGATTTCCAGCGGATGCGCACCCTCATGCAGCAAATGGGCAGCGGGCAGTTTCCGGCAGGGGGACTGGGCAATATGTTTGGCGGCGGCGGCATGCCCAGTGCAAACCCGGCAGGCGCTCAACCGGGCTGGCGAGGCTACCCCGGAGCAGGCGCTCCCGGCAAGAAGAAAAAGAAAGAGAAGAAGAAAAAAGGGTTTGGGTCTCTCTAAATTTCTCGAACCTTTTGAGGAATCGGGGATGTCTTAGCGTGTTCCCTCATCAGACCTGCGTTGATTTCTGTAACAGATCTACCGAAACCTATTGGGAAAGTGCTAAGATATTTTACTCGGTGTGTGATGTTATCGAACTAAGTGGCAAGGCGAATGGTTCTGCTGCTATGGTTCAGTCTGAGTAGGGGTTACAGCGTCTCACTGGCGATCGCTCCTACCCATGCACTCACCAGGCCAGGACACTACGGTCTGGTTCTGGTACGCCAAATTTTTTGTAGTGTTCGTTCATTGTTGTATCGAGGAGCAAAGCATTCAGGCATGATCAAGCTGCGACTGAAGCGGTTCGGAAAAAAACGGGAGGCAAGCTATCGGATTGTGGCTATCAATAGCCGCGATCGCCGTGAAGGTCGTCCTCTAGAGGAACTGGGATTCTACAACCCCAGAACAGATGAGGTGCGTCTGGATCGGGACGGCATTCTCCGACGCCTTGAGCAAGGTGCTCAACCCACGGACACCGTTCGTGACATCCTGGTTCGCGAAAACATCTTGCCGCCTCTCCCCCATCGCAAGGCATTTCAAGCGGCAGCAGCAACCGCTGTGGCAGAAGCCCCCGCACCCGCAGCAACAGCTGTGGCAGAAGCTCCGACAGCAGAGGCTCCAGCCGAAGAGGAAGCCGCTGCTGAAGCAGAAGCAACCGAAAGTTAGTATCTATTCGTTGAATCTTCATGCCTGATCTCAGCTCCCCCCCGTCCATATCATCTTCAAATCGTTCCGATGTAAGCGCTGCTCCCGATTATCGCCAACTGGTTCAGTTCTTGATCCAGCCGTTTCTGGAGCAAACGGAAGCCCTGAGCGTTGACTGTGAGGTTAACGCTCGTACAGGTCGAGTGTTAATCCGAGTCGCCTTTGAAGCGGAAGACAAAGGTCGAATCTTTGGGCGAGGGGGGCGCAATATCCAGGCGATTCGAACCGTGGTTCAAGCGGCGGCCAAGCTGGCGGGTCAATCGGCTCATCTTGACATTTACAACGGAGAGGGTAACTCTACGGACTCAGAATCAGCCCCTCCCCGTCGCTCGTCCTCTCAGCGTCGAACACAGCGGCCATCGCCCCGATCGCGCTCTTAGCTTTTAGATGGGAAGCCCCGCGATGTACCTGAAAGGTCAGCGTCGGGATGAGAGGCGCGTGAGT
>JACYMB010000188.1 GCA_015272205.1 Synechococcales cyanobacterium T60_A2020_003
GATGTATCGTGACCATTGACGCGATGGGTTGCCCGAGGGAGATGGCCGCCGCCCTGGCTGAAGATGCCTGTCGGATTCGCAAAGACCACGCCCCGCAGACCATGAGCTTATTGCGACAGATTGCGTTGAATCGGTTGGGGCAGGACAAATCCACCAAAGTGGGCATCAAAGCAAAGCGCAAAAAGGCGGGGGGGATGATGCTTATCTCCGCAAAATCCTTACTCAATGATTTTTATGCGTTTGCCCTAGGCTGGAAGCGACCTAAAAACTAGGTAAACTAACGCTTACGTTACAATTTGGGTAGATCTATCGATTCAATGCAGGTCGATGGTTGCCGGGTAGGGCGATCATTAGGGCAGCATCGGTCAGTTTTCTTTTCGAGGCGCTATGGTCTCAGTAATAACAAAACTGTTTTTTCCGGTTATCCTATGTGCCAAACTGAATATACCTCAATTTTTGCATTAATCAGGTAGGATGACCTCAGCGTTAGCGCAAACAAGCTGCGTTCCCATAGCGGCTCTCGCTAGAGAATCACCTCTGCTCCGTTGTCTTTGTATCATTTCCTGCTGGACTCAATGCTAGAGAAGGAAAGCACCGACGTCACATCGCCATCCCCAAACAACAATGCTGAAGCTGCCTTGCAGCTCCTCCTGTTTGTGGATAAGCGCCCTAGTTCAGTCGAAAAGATTCGTCAAGTTCGTAATCATCTTAAACATCTGCAAGCTGAATATCCTTTTAGCCTTCAGGTGATTGATGTCAGCGAACAGCCCCACCTTGCTGAACATTTCAAGCTAGTCGCAACGCCAACCTTGATCAAGCTACACCCTGCGCCGCGCCAAACTCTGGCAGGCAGTAATTTAGTGACTCAGATTGAAAATTGGTGGGTGCGTTGGCAACGTTCGGCTGAAGAATATTCGACGCGTGTCCTCAACGAGCTAGAGGCTTCGGGCGATTCTAGCTCAGAGAATGGCTCCTCTGTTGTAGCCTACGAAGACAACTCTGTTGCTCACTCAGCTCAGGTAATTCAGCTTTCGGATGAAATTTTTTGCTTAAAGCAGGAAAAAGAAGCACTACAAGCCCAACTCCAGTTCAAAGATCGGTTGATTGCGATGCTGGCTCATGACTTACGCAATCCTCTAACAGCGGTTTCGATCGCCCTTGAAACCCTGGACATGGGCACGAACAATCCTGCTGCTGCTGCCCGGATTACCCCTGAACTGATGGCGCAGTTGATCAAGCATGCCCGCACTCAAGCTAAAGCCATCGATCGCATGATTACGAATGTGCTGCAAACCGCACGAAATGAGGGGGCTGAACTGCAAGTGAATCTCCAAGAACTAGACATTTCCCAGCTTTGTCACGAGATTTTAGCTCGTTTAAAGCCTCAGTTCGCAACCAAATCTCAGCACATTAAGACCGATATTCCTGGAGATTTACCCCACGTGTATGCGGATGCGGAGCGGATTCAGCAAGTTTTGGTCAATCTTTTAGATAACGCGATGAAATACACCCCGGTTGATGGGGAAATCGGTTTGTCCATCCTGCACCGTACGACCCAGAAGGTACAGGTTAGCATTAGTGATAATGGCCCTGGCATTCCGTCCGAAAATCAGGATCGGATTTTTGAAGATCGCTTTCGGCTGAAACGGGATGAGGCCAAAGATGGCTACGGCATTGGTTTATCTCTCTGTCAGCGCATCATCCGAGCTCACTACGGGCAAATTTGGGTCGATTCAAATCCCGATCGCGGGAGTTGCTTTCACTTTACGCTTCCGGTGTATCGGGCTTGAACTGCACTCCAGAGGAGGCGATCGCACCCGGAGTGATGACAGCGTTACGTCCAGTCGGCCTCTAGCATTGACCTCAATACCTACGGTGAACGCTCTAACTGTCGCATCATTCGCATCATTTTCCACACCGTCAGCGCATAGCTGTCTGCAAATGGGCGATCGCTCCAATACGGTAGCTTGAGGAACGGGGGGCAATGTAGGTTAGGACTATCGTGAGATCTGGCTAAAAGTACTGTTCAAAAGCGATTTCCACTCGTCATAGTAGATATGTAAATCAGGCTGTTTACTGATTTTTGAAGTTAGTGTGGCTCCATCTTAAGTTTTCCTATTTTGGTTCTCCTGCTTTAGTCTGTGTCGTCGGGTGATTTTTAATTTTGAAGCTCTCCTTTGAAAAAGGTTCATTGAATCATGGAATTTAACTCTCCCACCTCTCCCATGTCGTCTGCGGTGGCCGATGCACCCAAGAATGGGCAATTGGCAAATTCGCCCATTCAGCTCGGCTATGCCTGGGCTTGTCCCTGGTCTGATCGGGTTGAAACCTTACGGCAATTGCTCGATCGGCATCGCGGCGATCGCCAACTCGTGCTACTCCAGGACTTTCCCGATCCCGATGCCCTATCCTGCGCCTGGACCTACAAGCTCATTGCCAAACAGTTTGATATTCAATGCGATCTGGTTTATGCCGGAACCCTCAGCCATCAAGAAAATATTGCCCTCGTGCGCTTAACTGGGCTACCCATCCAGCGCTGGACGGTGCAAACGGCCAAGACCAAAGATTTGTCCGTTTATCAAGGCTACGTGCTGATTGACAGTCAGGGCGGAACGACTCAACTGCTGGAACTAGTCCAAGCCGCCAAAATTCCTCCATGTGTGGTGATTGATCACCATAGTCTTCAGGACGATTTGCGCCCAGAGTTTGCTGATATCCGCCCGCAAACCCGCGCGACCTCCACCATTTTCACGCAGTATCTCCAGGCCGGATTGCTGAAGCTGGACACCAATAACCAGGAGCATGTGAAGTGTGCTACTGCGTTGATGCACGGGCTACGTTCAGACACGAACCGACTAATGCACGCTCAGGAAGAAGACTTTCTAGCCGCCGCCTTCCTAAGCCGATTTTATGATGCCCAACTCCTCAACTCTGTCCTACAATCGTCGCGATCGAAACAGGTGATGGACGTGATTGAGCGATCGCTCCGCAACCGTATTTTGGAAAACAACTTCTGCATTGCGGGCGTGGGCTATCTCCGCTATGACTACCGCGATGCCATTCCCCAAGCGGCTGATTTTCTAGTCACCGAGGAAAACGTTCATACCGCAGTCGTCTATGGCATTGTCCATGACGAAGACGAAGATCTAGAATTGGTGATCGGGTCACTACGCACGAATAAGATTACCCTTGACCCCGATGAATTCATCAAAGAAGCCTTGGGACAGGATAGTCAGGGACGCTTCTTTGGGGGCGGACGGGCAATGGCAGGTGGGTTTGAGATCCCCATGGGGTTTCTATCAGGATCCAACGAAAACTCGGAATATACTCAGATGAAGTGGCAGGTGTTTGACGCGCAGATCAAGCAAAAGCTGCTGCGCCTTGTCGACCCAGAGGATGGGGTAATTCGTACGGTTTAGCGACGGGGGAAAGGTGGACGAGTTCGGCATTCATAGACCCCACAGTTCGCAGGTTTTGAAAGAATTGCCCTGAAAATAGATGCTCATCCTGGGAGGTGTCGCTAAGGCATCATGGACGATGGGTCTAGAGTTCAAGAGTGGCTGTTAAACTGCGCCTGAGACTAAAGTGCTTTTGCCGAATTGTGGTGATGCGATCGCGCCTACCTATAATTTCACCAATTTGCTAGTATTTTTGCTTGTGTAGAACTAGCCCCCGGATTCGTTCGTCGTTTTATCCCAAATTTTTTTAACCCCATCCACTGTATGAATTCAACTACCAGTTTTACCGCCATCGATCCGATTACGGGCTTACCGATTACACCCTCATCGACGGTTCGCAACTCCGAAGATTCTCTTAAGGAGGCGATCGCCTCTAAGAATTCTAAACAGGAAAGCCAAGAGATTGAGATAGACCTTCGCTCCTCCTTTGAACCCATGACGGTTGAAAAATCCGAGTCAGTTGTTATGCCACTCATAACAGACACTCTATCTCTGACTCAGGCAAAAGACTCTTCATCCACCCAGTCAAAGACCCTGATGCTCGTCGGGGGAGGATGGCAATATCCCGCAACAAAAGATCCCTATGGAGTCTCTATTTATCTGGATTTTCTAGAACGAGCCGGAGGGGTTGACGATGCCAAAATTGGAATCTTTACCACGGCTTCTAGCACCCCTCGCCGAAACGGAAATTATTACGTTCAAGACTTTCAGGATCTCTACGATCTCTATTTGAAAGATGAGTATCCAAACCAATCAATTGATGTCGAGTGGATTCCCTTTACGCTCAACAACCAAGAGAAAAAGAAAAATAATGAAGCCTTTGCTAAGAGTCTGAAAGAGTACACAGGCTTTATCTTTGGTGGCGGCGATCAGTCGTTTATCACCGAAAGCTTTTTCAACGAAGATCCTAAGAAGGGTACTCGCACCACAACCCCCGTCCTTCGTGCCCTAAAACGTCAGTTTAATAACGGTGCTGTGATTGCGGGAACCAGTGCGGGCACAGCCGTTCAAAGCGGCAAACCGATGATTACTGAAGGCGAAAGTTTTGAGTCGCTAGTCAATGATCCTATCCCTCTCATTGGTTCACCTCCGCTGAAGCCTGAACTGTACTACAATCCCCTCGGCGGACTGAATTTATTTAAGTATGGGCTACTAGATACCCACTTCAGTGAGCGTGGACGGCAAGGCCGTATCATTCGTCTGGCGGCGGAAAGTGGGCAGGACGTGGCCTATGGGGTAGATGAGAACACTGCTCTGATTGTGAGCAACATTGACACGCCCAAGGTGAAGATGGACGTCTTGGGTGAAAATGGTGTGTTTATCTCAGATTTGTCAGACGCTAAGGTAAAAGACAAAAAATATTGGTCGATTTCGGGGGTGAATACCACCTACATCACGGAAGGGGATCAATATGATCCGTTGACAAATGCGGCTAAGTTTCCCGATAAGTCGCGTTTTCGCGGCACTTTGGACACTAAGCCAAAATCCCACAATATCTTCAGCCGCAAAAACCGTGAGGGAGCTTGGACTGATCCACGCGAGTTTACGGAGACGGCCATTGATCTGTTTGAAAGTAAGGTAGCGATCGCCAAAGGCAAAACTAGAGAAACGGATCCTGTTCAGTACCAGGTCACGTTAGAGAAAGCGAAGGACTCCCACGGATTTCGTGGGTTTGATGGACAGGATGTGGAGCGCTTGTCGTTTGCCAATTTAAGCGTAGACATTGGCCCTATCCTGTAATAGCTCAGGACTGACCATGCTATACGTGGATTCCTAAAATCATAGGTGACGTTGTGCGGTACTTGTGCAAGGTCGCTTCTTGTAAGGTAGTCATACCAAAACAAAAGTCCAATCGTCATGGCGGGACATCAACTCACTCACTCAAAGCTTCAATTTCACAAATTCAGATCCTACAGCGTTTCTTCAGATGTGGATGAGGAATTCAGCATCGGCGAAAGGAAGGCTACTAAGGCTCCCATGGCAAACCCTGCCACATTGCGAACGATCGGAAGCCAATCCGTAGTCCGCGTGAGCACTGGAGCCAAACCAAAGGCGATGAACAGCATTCCCCAGAGGGGTGAGAAAATAAGCGCCCACTGCCACGCCACAATTTGACCTTGCTTCCGAGGTTGCGCCGCAAATCCCATAATAACCCCACCCAGGATAGACGTTACTAGCGTCAAAATCCACTGCTCTCTCGGCAATCCTGGAACCACATTACATCCACCCTGACGTAGGCATTGCTTAATCGAATCTAGCGCCTCAATGATGGAACGATCCTCACCGTTGTCCTGCACAAAAAACTGATTGCCGTACCGAGTCTGCAACTCAATCCAAAAGGTTCGGGGCAGCAGTTTGTAAAGCTCATCCCCTACGCTGAAGTTCAACAAATTGCCACCGCGTGGATCGGCAATTAACAAAATACTTTTATCGTCTAGCCCCCAGAAGTCCTTCACAGCGCGTCCGGGAGTGCGATCGTACTGGGTCAGCACTCGCAACTTCCATCCAGTTTCAGACTCGAAACTGCTTAGATCCTGATCCAGCTGATCTTGCTGAACGCTAGCCAGGGAATCCGCTAAGTCAATAACGTTTGTCTCAAAATCCGGTAACAGTTCAGGATTATCGTAGGCAAGAGCGGCTGGGGCGATCGCCCACGATGACAGAACCAAAACAGCTACTAGGCAAAAATTCCAGATCCTACGCATAAGCAACTTCAACATAAAGGCTTTCGACACGTCCGCAGTCAGCTCAAAGTGCTGATTAAATAGCTAGATACTCAAAGAATTGCTGAGATGAGTAAATAGTTTGTTACATTTTTTAATGTAATCCTAATAATACGTTCCCTTGCTTATAGCGTCAATTGGGTTTCCTGATTTTTGTTCAACTCTATAGCACAAACCCTTTCAAATGCTTGAGGTGAAAGAGGGTGAGGATTGTTCACAGTGAAATGTAACGCAGGGCTAGGAGGGGTAGATTTCTGAATGACGATCAGGGAAATGCTGAGAAACGGATCACTTAGATCAGTTTTGAGGGTTCAGTTTTGAGTTAGAGATGTACTGTGCAATCGGCGAATCTGTAGCTGTCATTTCCAAAGTTAGGATTAGCCACGCTTGCATAGGAGTCAGAGCATGGGCGAAGAATACCCGTCCGCTCAAGTTCGGGTTGGCACGAACAACAGGCATGGTATCTAGCAAAGCGGGCATCAGGGCGCTCTGCTTCCTAGGAGGCCATACTTGAGTTCTCAAAACTTTTTAGAAAAGCTGATCGTTGGGATGACAGGCTTATTGAAACCAAGTTTTTAAGTTTTGGAAGCGCGGCTTGGTAAAAATTAAGTTCCGGGTTTTATTAAATTTCTGTTCCTTAGCGGAAAACCTGCACAAGGAGTGAGTCGGTTGGATGGGGGTCGGTTGGATGGGGGTCGGTGAGCCCAAAAATTGGACATGACCCTAGCGGTAGCGATCGCCTTAGTTCAGCTTATATAACGAAATGTCAGCAACACTACAGACATGGCAGCATAATTCGCTCTATGTCTAGAAATCAGTGTTAGGATTTCCACAGGATAAATGAAGAAGACTAAGGATAAAGTACTTCATGGTTGCAGAAGTAGACAAGTCCATTTCGATTGACGGACGAGAGATTCGGCTCAAGATTGGATTACTAGCGCCTCAGGCAGGAGGTTCCCTGCTCATCGAATCAGAGGGAACATCGGTTTTAGTTGCAGCAACGCGGGCACAGGGTCGCGAAGGGATCGATTTCTTACCATTGCTAGTCGATTATGAAGAACGTCAGTATGCTGTGGGTCGAATTCCGGGAGGCTTCCTACGCCGCGAGGGTCGTCCTCCTGAGAAAGCGACCCTTATCAGTCGCCTGATTGATCGCCCCATGCGTCCGCTCTTTCCAGGGTGGCTGCGGGATGATATTCAGATTGTTGCAACAACGCTATCAATGGATGAACGGGTTCCGCCCGACGTCTTGGCTGTTACTGGAGCGTCATTGGCAACCCTGCTAGCTAAAATTCCGTTTAATGGCCCGATGGCCGCTGTTCGGGTTGGGTTAATCGGCGATGAATTTATCATCAATCCCACCTACAAAGAGATTGAAAACGGTGATCTTGATCTAGTAGTGGCTGGATCTCCCGATGGCGTGATTATGGTGGAAGCAGGAGCAAACCAGCTTCCTGAACAGGACATTATCGAAGCCATCGACTTTGGTTATGAAGTTGTTCAAGATTTGATCCAAGCGCAGCGGAATATTATTGCTGAACTGGGTATTGAAATTGTTAAGGAAGCAGAACCTGTCATTGATTCTACCCTGATGGATTACGTGAGCGATCGCGCCACCGAGGGCATTAAGCAGGTACTCACCCATTTCGAATACGACAAGCACGAACGGGATGCCGCCCTCGACGCGATTAAGAGTTCGATTGAGGAGGCGATCGCTGAACAGCCCGAAGATGACGCGATTCGGGTATTGACCACAGAAGACAGCAAGGCGTTGGGTAAGGTCTTCAAAGATCTGACCAAAAAGCTGATGCGGGCGCAAATTCTGGAACAGGGCGTGCGCGTTGATGGGCGGAAACTGGATGAGGTGCGTCCGATTAGCTGTCGTGTGGGAGTGCTGCCCCGCCGAGTTCACGGCAGTGCCCTTTTCCGTCGCGGACTGACCCAGGTTCTCTCTGCGGTTACTTTGGGAACTCCGGGTGATGCTCAGGAACTAGATGATCTCCATCCCGATGAGCAAAAGCGCTATCTCCATCACTACAACATGCCCCCCTACTCCGTCGGTGAAACCCGACCCATGCGATCGCCCGGTCGCCGCGAAATCGGTCATGGCGCATTGGCCGAGCGGGCCCTGGTTCCCGTTCTGCCCCCGAAAGAGGATTTCTCGTATGTGATTCGGGTTGTCTCGGAGGTGCTGTCCTCCAATGGTTCGACCTCGATGGGGTCTGTTTGCGGTTCAACCCTCGCCCTAATGGATGCAGGCGTTCCGATCCAAAAACCAGTTAGTGGTGCGGCCATGGGTTTGATTAAGGAAGGAGACGAAGTTCGGATCCTGACCGATATCCAGGGCATTGAAGATTTCCTGGGCGATATGGACTTTAAGGTGGCCGGAACCGATACCGGAATTACCGCCTTGCAAATGGACATGAAGATTACCGGACTGCCCATGTCGGTGATTGCAGACGCGATCCGTCAAGCGAAGCCCGCCCGGATGCACATTCTAGGCAAGATGCTGGACGCGATCGCTACCCCACGGGTAGAACTATCCCCCTTTGCACCGCGCCTGATGACCTTCAAGATCGATCCAGAAATGATTGGTCTAGTGATTGGTCCTGGGGGCAAGACCATTAAAGGCATTACCGAGCAGACAGGCGCGAAAGTAGACATCGAAGATGATGGCACCATTACCATTTCAGCCATCGATCAGGAAAAGGCGAAAGCCGCGCGGGGCATGATTGAAGGTATGACCCGCAAGCTCAATGCAGGGGATGTTTATGTGGGTCGCGTGACGCGCATTATTGCGATCGGAGCGTTTGTTGAAATCCTGCCAGGGAAAGAGGGCATGATCCACATTTCTCAAATCGCGGATTATCGGGTCGGTAAGGTTGAAGATGAGCTATCTGTTGGGGATGAGGTCATTGTTAAAGTGCGCGAAATCGACAATCGTGGACGCATTAACCTCACACGCCTAAACATTCATCCCGACGAGGCCGCCGCTGCACGGGCGGCGGCAGCAGGTTAAACCTGGGTTAAGCTGAATGGGAGGGAATCCGCTTAGTGTGAGAAGCGCGTGCCGACGGTGCGCGCTTTTTTGATGCGTGATTTTAGACACTGCTATCGAACTTGCTCACGAAAGGGGCGATCGCGGCTTGCAGGATGTCTTACTCCCGTGTGATAATTACTTTCAGAACGGACGCATAGCTCAGTTGGTTAGAGCACCACGTTGACATCGTGGGGGTCACTGGTTCGAGTCCAGTTGTGTCCATCTGCTGTTATACAGTGACACACTATTTGTCACTTTTCTAAATGGGTTTTCTAAGAGATAGTGACTCAGTGTACCAATTTCAAACACTCCGGCTACAGATGAAACGCTAACATTCCTGGCGTAGCAACGCATTCATAACTCAAAACTGAGAACTCAACACTCAGAATTGGTATTAGCTGTCGGTTTCTGGACGGACGATCGCCCTTTGTAAGGGCAGAACGAGTTGAAGCTGACCGCTACTCTCTTTGTTACATCTGACGGAGAGGGAGGGATTCGAACCCTCGTTAGGTGTGACCCTAAACTTGATTTCGAGTCAAGCGCATTCAACCGCTCTGCCACCTCTCCAAAGGCGCAATCGTTATTTTACTGCACAACGCCTTTCTTGTGGGGGCGATCGCCTGGAATTCCCACAATTTCTCTAGTCAAAACCAGTCGAACTAACTACTTGATAAGGTTTTCGCCTGGAATTCCACTGAACTGCACCATTTTCTAAGGAAAAGGAATTCGGAATTAAGGAGGATGGTTCCTGGGTAAATTCTGCCAGATGTTCCCCGATTACAGTCATAGGCTGTGCTGCTGTGACTGCTGCCGTTGGAAGCACATTGCCAGCCCACTGCAAAACATCGACCTGCGGCAAATCCAGAGCAGAAAGGGTTTGCTGATCTCCTGGACTGTCGCTCTGGAACATTAACCACGTGCGATCGCCCAAGCTAAAGGACATTACCTTCGGCTCTTGGTTCAGGACAGTGATATTCAGTGAGCCAATGGATGTTGTTTGCTGATAGTTGATTGGTTTTACCTGTTTAATACCATGGAGCACTATTTGTGCAAACGTAGGTTCACTAATCCATACGTCTGTGATTGGAATTGTATCCGCAATCTGATTCCATCGTTCCTGGTCTTTCCCGTGCATTTGATTGGCGATCGCCCAATCGATTCGATTTACGCCCTGTTTCTTCAAAAAGGGCAGTACCGTAAACTGAATATCCGCCTCGCTCCCAGAATGAATCAGCCCAACCTCACCCCGATGTTGGATGACAACGACAGGTTCATCCACCGTATTCAAGAACGTAATCGGTGATTGCGTTGCTGCACTCAGCCGACCTGGAATGAACATAAGGGCGATCGCCATCCCGCCTGCCAACCAAGGCAAAACTTGCCACTTAGATTTCCACCACACCCACCCATACAGCCCATACAGCAAGATCAGTTGGTACGTCGCAATCTGCCCTACTGCATAAACACTGCCTGGTAGAGCATTAGCTTTCTCAACTGCATGAATTAACCAACCAGCGGGAAACTGCAACGGCCATACGGCCCAGCTCCCTAAATCTGGACTAATCAGGGCGATCGCTGCACACATCATGCCTCCCAAACTAAGGATGATCACCAAGGGAGTCGTCAGCAAATTCACAAAAATACTGTAGGTAGACACCGTTCCAAACGAAAAAAGCTGCACGGGCAATGTCCATAAATAGGCTGATATGGGAATGGCGATCGCGGTTGCTACTGAACTGGGCAACCAATCCAATGCTTTGGTCAAGGGTGGGGCAGTGACCAACAATCCTAATGTGGCTAAGAAGCTGAGCTGAAACCCCAAATGGAAGATCCAAGGTGGGTTAATGAGCAGCAGCAGGAATGCCACCACCACCAGCACCCCAACGGGTTGCAGTTTCTGGTCATACACCCTCCCCACTAGTGCCCCTATGCCCATCAATCCTGCCCGCATGATTGATGGTTGGATGCCAGTCAGCGCTATGTATCCCAATAAAATCGATACTCCAATCCCAGCCTGCTGACTCGGTAGCAGACTACGGGTGAACCACAACACCATTCCCAGTAGTAAGGAGACGTGGAAACCGGACGCTGCTAGCGTATGCGCCATTCCTGCCTGTGTGAACGCATCGGAAATGTCGGGAGGTAAATCTACTGCTTTCCTTCCCAAAATCATGCCGCTAATCAACGCAGCGTGATTCGTATTCCCTAAATGCTTTGCAAAGGCTGTATTGACTCGCTCACGAATCCGCCACAGACCGTAGCTGATTCGTCCCTGCATGCTCAGCCATAACCCAGGATTCCAGCCTGCTTCCAGATTGCCGATCTCTTTTACCCGGAATCCTGCGAAGCATCCCTGCCGTTCCAGATACTGTTTGAAGTCAAAGCTACCTGGACTTGTGGCTGCTTTCGGTGCATACAGCGTACCCATTAATCGCACACCTTGCCCCGGTTTTAAGTCATTAGCCTGCTGTGCGGAAAGCGTGACGTATAACCGTCCTGATTTTGAGTCAAGCTCACCCGAGTCTGAGGTCGGCTTTGCGTTGACTACTTGTAGCCAGAACTGTTTATTTTGCGATCGCGTCTGGCGAGGCGCACTTGCCACTTGGCCTTCAACCACAACTGGAACAGCGGCCTGGTTAAGCTCTGTGAAAAACTGACTGATATCGCTAGCATCGGGTTTGGGCGATCGCACCTCGCAGTAAAACACCGCTACACACCCAATCAACCCAACGATCAACCACTCTCGATAATTCAATCCCATCCGCCAATAGCGAGGCACAATCAGAGCGGCTAAACAACCTGCTCCCAAAAGGGCGATCGCTCCAATCGGCAAGCCAAAAATTCCCCACTTATACGCAGAGAGTAACAGCCCCAGAAAATACGCGCAAATGTACAGAACTGAATGCGTTGCCGTCATAGAAAAAGCCCCCGAGTCTAATCCAACTTCGAGGGCTTGTAAGCCAATGAATCCGAACAAAACGGATTATCGCGATGGTAGATGCCCTCTGAAGCATATGAAGTCAATCCTCAGAGTGCCCACTTTCGCTTTCTAAATTGATAATCCCAACTTCAAACCAAACAATGCATGCACAACCATCAGCACCAATGCCGCACTGCCCAGATAAGCATGCACCGTTCGTAAGCTACCATCGTCCTTACTAAATCCTAGAAATGCCATTAGTCCGTTACTCCAAAGCACCAAAACTAAAGCAGATCCAGTCCAAAAGTGGGGGCTTTGTAAAATCGGGTGCCCTTGCATCACCAAAGACAGAATTCCTCCGGTATACCCCAACGTAATGAACAACGTCATAAGCGGAGCCAGTTTCCGGTGATCAGCACGACTTTTGAGGGCAGCCTCTTTGTCCGTATCTATCATTGTGCGCCCACGCCAACCCGACCAACCGACAAAGCTTCCCATCGCAACAATGACAATCCCCATCATCAAAGGGTGCCCCCAATGCACAATGGGTTCAGGCATATTAAAACTTCGGAACCACGCTGCAATAGGTTCCAGGAGCGCACTCAAGCTCTCAGACATACAATTTTCCTCTTTGGCCTCTCTAGATCTTAAAGATTTGTTAAGAGTATTCTACGCGAACTCTCTCTTCAGGTGGAGAACTTATTCTCTACGAGAAATGCTGCCACAATAACAGCGCTATGCCGCCTGTGCTGCCGCATCATTTAACAATGGAAATCCAAGGGCCTCTCGCTGTTGTAAGTAGAGTTGTGCAACCTGACGAGCTAGGTGCCGCACTCGGCCAATATAGCGTGTACGCTCCGTTACAGAAATCACACCCCGTGCATCCAAAAGGTTAAACGTATGAGAACACTTCAGCACATAGTCATAAGCAGGTAAAACAAGTTCCCGTTCCATCAAACGTTCTGCCTCTTTCTCATAAATGCCAAACAGGGTGAACAACATTCCTGGATCCGATGCCTCAAAGTTATAGGTTGATCCCTCAATTTCTCCCTGTAAGTGAACATCGCCGTAGGTCAGCTCGTCATTCCAGCGAATCTTAAAGATTGAATCCACATCCTGGAGGTACATGGTTAGGCGTTCTAGGCCATACGTAATCTCAATCGAGACTGGGCGACAGTCTAATCCGCCGCATTGCTGAAAATAGGTGAACTGGGTCACTTCCATGCCATCCAGCCACACTTCCCAGCCCACACCCCATGCGCCAACGGCAGCATCCTCCCAGTTATCTTCCACAAACCGAATATCATGATCCTCTGCATGAATGCCCAGTGCCCGTAAGGATTCCAGGTAGATGTCCTGAATGTTTTCAGGGGACGGCTTAATTAAAACTTGGTACTGGTAATAATGCTGCACGCGGTTGGGGTTTTCGCCGTATCGTCCATCCCCAGGACGGCGACACGGTTCCACGTAAGCTACTGACCATGGCTCTGGCCCAATTGCGCGTAAAAAGGTATGAGGGCTTTTTGTTCCTGCGCCTTTCTCTGTGTCGTAGGGCTGCACAATCAAACAGCCGCGATCGCTCCAAAACTGGTTTAAGGTCGCAATAACAGATTGAAAATTCACAGCCTCACTCCTTAATCAGGTGTCATCCAGGTTCAGCGACCACCATTATCGCTCAACTCAGAAGCACCGACTCACCCGCTATTCGATGCCGCCAATTTGGGCGATCGCTAGCGATCGCAATTCTGAAAAATGCCCAAAGCCCTCTCTAAACATTCGTTTCAGGAATTTTCTCAAAATTCCCCAAAAACCTGTTGACACCTTTAGGAGAAGAGGGCTATATTGATAAAGCGGTCGAGAGCGAGCAACGCTGAAGCGAAGTGAGCTACACCG
>JACYMB010000189.1 GCA_015272205.1 Synechococcales cyanobacterium T60_A2020_003
CATCCCGACACTCGCCTTCGGCAGAGTGCGGGGCTTTCACGGAGAAGCTAAAACGGTTCTATGGATGCAGCCCTTACTGATACTGCATCATTTGCCGCCGCCGATGAATCACCTTCGTAGGCTCAACGGTGTTAATCGCTTCGACAAGAGGCAGTACCCGCTGGAGAGGTTGAAAGACGTTAACCTGGTACACCACTTGGTTGGTGATGTCTAACCCGGTCAGCCACCCGCTTTTGGGATGGTAGGCACCTGTATCGATATCCAGCCAGCCAGCCCCTTGGGCAATCGCACCGGGATTAACTTCCGGCAAGGTAAAGGTAATCGTGTGCCCGGTAATAATCAGCTTGTCTTGAAAGTACGGCTTTTCAATGCTGTGAAACTTTTCCCGAATCCAGCAGTATTCTTGCAGCGTTTGCTCGTCCAGGCTCAGTTCAGGATGCACACCCGCATGAACCAGCCATACATCGCCTAAATCGAGGTGAGTGGGTAAGGTATGGATCCAATTCAGATGCTCTAACAGGGTATCAATCGAGGTGTAGCTAGACAGAGTCGCCTGTCCGCCGCTGTAAATCCAGGCTTGTAGGGCTTGCGGGTGGATGCGATTGCCCGGAAACGCATCCAGGAGCAACTGTTCGTGGTTGCCGAGCAGAGAAGTATGCCCGCTATTCTTAACAAACTCAACCACCTGACAGCTTTTGGGGCCTCGGTCAATCAAGTCGCCCAGAAAATAAACGGAGTCAGAGTGTCCAGGGGCGATCGCCTCTAGTAGGCGCATTAGCCCATCGTAATGTCCGTGCACATCTCCGACTACAATTCGACGACCACCTGAAACGTTCATCCGACCCTTAACCTAAAATATACGTGATTTCAGGGAAAACCCCTGCTATCGAAATCAGCCCCTTCGACGCTTTGCTCAGCATTGCTTACCCTGAAACCCTAATGTCGTCAACAGAGTGAGCTTGCGCTTGCGCCGTGATGAACTTGCTGTACTTCTCCTATTCTGTGTCATTTTAGTTACTGCTACTTAAAGAAACAAAGGGTGTGGCATGAAAAGTTGGTAAACTATCGTAACAATTAATGCTTGGATTGATTAAGTATTTGTACGGTGATGCTGCTGCGATGGCTTACCCAGATTTGAACAGAGGGCATAATGGGGGCGATCGCTCGATGTCTGACTGCTCAAGTTACGGGTACTGCCCTATGGGAGTGAATTCGTTCACGGGGAGGCCGTCCTCTTGGTCTGCCTAAGAATGCCCAGTTTAAAGACTCAACGCTACAAGAAGATACAAAAGCATAACGTGCAATTCAGGCTTGTAACCTTGAAATGTCAGAATGCCAGGTACAGACAGGATGACAGGTACAGAGAAGCGATATCCAATGAAGGTTTTACCGTGTGTAGCGATGGGCACACCGGATAGAGAAATATCGGTGGTCTATATGCCTGATTGTACAGTTTCGTAAGAATTGCTGATTAAAATAGTCAAGACAGCTTTGATCAACGCCGAGACAGACGCTTTCTATGACTTCCCCTTCCGATTTGGATACAGAAACCGCTACAGCGGCAACCCAGCACCAGTCCTCGCCATCGGATGACGACTTTCTCAATGAGTTGCCCGATGATGTGGAAATGTCGCTGTTCGACCACTTGGAAGAACTACGGATGCGGATTTTCTACGCCCTAATTGCTGTGGTCATTGGGATTGTGATCTGCTTCATCTTTGTGCGTCGCATCGTCAACTTGCTAGAACTGCCCGCCCACGGGGTCAAATTTTTGCAACTCTCCCCTGGCGAGTTTTTCTTTGTATCGCTCAAAGTAGCGGGCTACTCTGGTTTGCTGGTGGCGAGTCCGTTTGTGCTGTACCAGATTATCCAGTTCGTCCTCCCCGGCCTCACTCGACGCGAGCGGCGCTTCATTGGTCCGATTGTGCTGGGTTCAACGGTACTTTTTGGTGTAGGACTGGTGTTCGCCTATGTCGCCTTGATTCCGGCAGCCCTCAATTTCTTTGTGAGCTATGGCGCGGACGTGGTGGAACAGGCATGGTCGATCGATCGCTATTTTGAATTTGTCTTACTGTTGCTGTTTAGCACGGGGCTAGCCTTTCAAATTCCGGTGATTCAGCTTTTGCTAGGTGGAATTGGCATTGTGTCGTC
>JACYMB010000190.1 GCA_015272205.1 Synechococcales cyanobacterium T60_A2020_003
GTGGATAACCGCTGAAAGCATCTAAGTGGGAAGCCCACCTCAAGATGAGTACTCTCACGGGGTTAACCCGGTAAGGTCACGCGAAGAATACGCGTTAATAGGCTCTAGGTGGAAGCGTGGTAACATGTGCAGCCGAGGAGTACTAACAGACCGAGGGCTTGACCTCTTCCTCTATCATCCAATCTGTCTAGCTCTCTTCACTATGCAGCCTTCAGAGTTCTCTCATCTACAACAGAGAAACTCATCAAGTTTCCTGGTGCCTTTGGCGGTATGGACCCACGCTGACCCATCCCGAACTCAGTG
This sequence comes from Synechococcales cyanobacterium T60_A2020_003, assembly GCA_015272205.1. Lineage (NCBI taxonomy): Bacteria > Bacillati > Cyanobacteriota > Cyanophyceae > Synechococcales > Synechococcales cyanobacterium T60_A2020_003. The sequence continues at coordinate 304 of JACYMB010000190.1, forward strand.
GTGAAACATGCCTGCGGCGACGATAGTTGGGCGGTAGCGCCCTGTCAAAATAGCACGGTGCCAGGTTCTTATTGAATGAAAGCCGATGTTCTACTCTTGTAGGCATCGGCTTTTGTTATCTTTTTTATGCTAAGGGTGATTTTCTTTGGGCTACTCTGCAGGTTAAGATTTCGATGAGAGGCCTTTGGGCGTTGGTAGCTCAACTTGATTAATCGTTTTAGCAAATGACTATGGAATATTCGACATCGCTTTGTCCTATTCCGGATGAGCAACAACCCTTGAATGAATATCAAACATTGTTGGGCTCTTGGTTTTATTCGTGGGCAGTTCGTTCCGTATTCGGATATGTTAAGCCCTTTGTAATCTTGTGGCTATTAAGTTGGCTTATTGTAGGTCCGGTAGCGGCTACAAGTTTTCCGATGAGTAAGTATCCTGTGCATTTCGCACTGAGTGGAATGGTAGGGGCTTTGCTAATTCCTGTGCTAGTTCTGATTAGGCTCTACTTAGGCTGGGTGTATGTGCGCGATCGCCTCAACCGAGAGATAGTATCGTACGAAGAGTCTGGCTGGTATGATGGTCAGACATGGGCAAAGCCACCAGAAATTCTTCAGCGCGATCGCTTGATTGTGTCATACGAAATCAAGCCGATTTTGGAGAGACTCCATCGAACCTTTGCTGTTGTTGCCTTGGTTCTGATGGTCGAAGTGATTGTTTGGGCTTTGCTATAAATATCCTTGATTGACTGCGACCTCTTATTTGCTTAAGAGCCAAGCAGCTTCTCACTATCCAGCGTAAGGCTTTATGACTAGGGGTAAGCGGAATCACACATCAGATATTGAAGTCCGGCTTTTACGAGAAGGAATTCTAGAATCGGTTCATTATGTTCAGGCTGCGGTGTGTGATAACCGAGGACGAGTGTTATCGGTTGCTGGAAGTTCAGAAACAGCTACATTTATTCGATCAGCATTAAAGCCATTTCAGGCTCTAGCGGTAACTACGACAGGAACTCTTGAGACCTATGGATTGAGTGATCAAGACCTGGCAATTATGTGTAGTTCCCATCAGGGGAGAATTGAGCAGGTTCGACAATCCTTCAATATTCTATGGCGTGCCGATCTGGATCCGTCTGAGCTACAGTGTCCGATCCCGGACGGTAAGAAAAGTCCACTTGAGCATAATTGTTCTGGCAAGCATGCGGGAATGTTGGCCGTTTGCAAACAGCGGAATTGGTCGTTGAATGATTACTTGCAGCGGAATCATCCCGTGCAGCGTTTAATTCTTGAAAAGGTTGCAGAGCTTTTACATATGCCTGCAGAAGAGGTGATGAGTGCCCATGATGACTGCGGGGCACCGACCTATTTTATGCAATTGGGACAGATGGCAACGCTGTACGCGATTTTAGGTTCCGGTGACAATTTATATATGGAGCGGGTTGTCCGGGCGATGACGCATCATCCGGCATTGATTTCGGGTGAAGGGAGTTTTGACACCGAGGTGATGCGTTTAGGGCAGGGGGAATTAGTAAGTAAGGCCGGCGCAGAGGGAATTCAGTGCATTGCGTCGGTTGGGCAGGGTTTAGGCTTGGCGATTAAGGCACAAGACGGTGCTAAGCGGGCAAAGACAGCGGTTGCGATTCACCTACTGCGGCAACTTGGTTGGATTAGTCCGGCAGTAGCGGAAACCTTGGCAGAGCAGTTTATGACGATGGGGCCTTACAAACGCTTGGAAGTGGTGGGTGAGCTTTCCCTTTTTTGAAGTCTAGGGAATGTTTGAGCCGATGATGATTTTCCCGGTGGGCTCAATGTAGCCCCACAGATTGTCTTTGCTAACCCAGGCTAAGCCTTCGGAGAAAGAGCCTACCGTGTCGAACTGGGGGGGAATGACCCACTCGCCCTCTGTGTTAATGAAGCCCGTGTATTGGCCTTGCTTAGTAGCGGCGAGACCTTCGGAAAAGTCCGAGGCGAGATCGAAGGTTGCTGGAATTTTGAGTTCACCATCTGGAGTGATGTATCCCCATTTGTTGCCGATCATGACGGCAGCAAGGTTGCCCGAAAAGTCTGATGCGAAATCGTAGGTCGGGGAAATGGTTTCTGTACCTGTGGGATCGATGTAGCCCCACTGATTGCCCGATCGCACCCGTGCCCGATTACCTACAAATTTGAATGCGCCATCCCAGTTTGGGGCGATCGCCATTTCGCCGTTGAAATTGATGTAGCCCCATTTGCCGTTCAGTCGGACAGCGGCGAGACCCTCTGAAAATTCCCAGGTGTCGTCAAATTGGGGCGGGATGGCGATCGCCCCTGTGCGATCAATATAGCCATATTTACCATCAATCCTGACAGCGGCTCGTTCCTCAAAAAATTCGCTGGCGAGGTCGAATTGCGGTTCGATGACCAGTTCGCCATTGGGATCAATATACCCAGACTTTGTGCCTGTGCGGACTGCGGCTAGGCCATTGGAAAAAGGGGTGGCGCTAAGATATTGAGGCGCAACGGTGAGACGTCCGGTACGGTCGATGAATCCGTAGACTTGATTGACTTTAGCTAATGCCATTCCTTCTGAAAAAGCTCCGGCGGCATCGATCGCTGGATCGACGGTGATGGCAATGGTTCCGTTGGAGTCGATGTAGTGATACGAATCTCCAGAGTGGACTAGAGCTAGTCCTTCCGAGAAGTCTGAGGCGAAGTCGATATTGAGGGATGAGATTTGAACAAACGACATGGCTGCGTTCGCGGAACTATCGATGGGCTGGGCAGATGTGGGACGGTGAGTCATGGCATTGTGGTAAGCAAGGCCGTAGCTCCCAATTCCCAATGAAAGAAAGCCTATCATTCTTATCCAAGGCTTGTGCCAAAAATGCTGAAGATGCGCTCGCGTATTGGGCATGGGTAGGATGGCAAAGGTGTGTGATCTCAATTATGGCGAGTTGAAAGAGGGGAATTCTGTTCATTCTGACCGATGCATCATTAACCGTCAAAAAAGTATTGACTCTGAACGGTGAGGCAGTCTCTAAGATAGATGTGCCCCATGAATCTAGAGGAGAATTTGGGTCATGAGTAGCAGCTATCGATTTCCGGAGAATTTTTTGTGGGGGGCAGCGACGGCAGCGTATCAGATTGAGGGCGCGGTAGCGGAAGGGGGACGTAAGCCCAGTGTGTGGGATACGTTTAGCGCAACACCGGGACGAGTGCGCGATGGATCAACAGAGGCGATCGCCTGTGATCATTACCATCGGTTTTTAGACGACATTAAACTGATGGGCAATTTAGGGATTAAGCACTATCGGTTTAGTGTGGCGTGGCCGCGAGTTATTCCCGATGGGCGGGGTGACGTGAATGCGGCAGGACTAGACTTTTATAGCCGACTGGTGGATGGATTATTAGCCCAGGGGATTACGCCCCATGGGACGCTGTTCCATTGGGATAGTCCCCAGGCGTTGGACGATCGCTATGGGTCTTGGCGGAGTCGGGAAATGGCCTCAGATTTTGCGGATTATGTGTCGGTGGTGGTGCGGCATTTGGGCGATCGCGTCACGAACTGGATGACGATCAACGAGATTGTTTGTTTTACCCACATGGGCTATGGGGTTCGCCAAGTACCTGTTCATGCACCGGGAACCGTGGTGAATTCTCTGAAAGAGGTTTGGCAAACGTCTCACCATGCGTTGTTGGCGCACGGAATGGCATGTCAGGCGATTCGGGCAACTTCGCCTCAGCCCTGTTCTGTCGCATTGGTGGATAATCCGATGGTGCCTGTACCTTTGTCGGAATCGCCAGAACATATTGAGGCGGCGCAGAAAGCGTTTCGCGCCCTGAATCCGAATGGGGGAATTATTGTCCCTGCCTTGACGGGGCGATATAGCGCGGAACTGTTGGAACAGTTGGGGAACGATGCACCCGCGATCGCCCCAGAGGATTTAGAGATTATCCATCAACCGCTTGATCGCTTGGGCGTGAACATTTACACCGGGGTTTATGTTCGGGCGACGGACACGCCGGTGGGGTATGAAATTCTGCCGTTCCCTGCGGGGTATCCACGGTTGCACATGCCCTGGTTACACATCGTGCCGGATAGTTTGTATTGGGTCGTGCGCCACATTCGTGAATCCTTAGGGCAAGAGAATTTGCCGATCGTGGTGTCGGAAAATGGATGTGCGGCGCAGGATGAACTCACAGAGCACGGAGAGGTGATGGATAGCGATCGCATTCTCTATTTGCGGGAGTATTTGCGGGCTGTGCATCGGGCGGTGAGCGAAGGCTATCCGGTAAACGGATATTTTGTGTGGAGTTTGATGGATAACTTTGAATGGTCGTGGGGGTGCGATCGCCGTTTTGGGGTGACATGGATCAATTACGAAACGCAGGCTCGGATTCCGAAGGCAAGTTACCGCTGGTATGCAGAGTGCATTCGCCAGAATCGGGTCGTCTAAATTCGTGACGTTGGGCAGGTTTGCTAGGAATGTCTGTGTTGGAGCAGTCCTGGGGGCAAAACCTGCCTGAGTAGAACTCTCTTTAAAAAGGGAGATCGTCGTCGTCGGAATCTATGTCGTTCGGGGAGGAGTCGGCGATCGCCTCACTCGTAGAGAGTAAGTTATCCAAGTCTGGTGATGAAGCGTCAAGGTCATCATCCATGTTGACAACCTGACCGTTGAACATCTGTGCCAAACTCTTTGCTGCTTTGGTTACGTCGTCTTCGCCTTGCCATGAGAGAGGAGAGTCGGGCGATAAGGTTGGTGGTATTTCCTGAGATTCAGCGGTAACGGATGGTGCTGTGGGCGGTGATGGTGATGGGGTGGGATCGGTGTTTAGGGATGGACGTTCAGGTTTGGTAATTGATGGTTTGGGCGGTGTTTCGAGCGGTGGTTGATTAGTCGAGGGTTGGGAGGATGACTTGGGTAGAGGCGTAGGCGACTCGGTTGGTGCACTGGTATCTGGAGAGGGAGCGCTGACAATGAGCACAACTTTGATGCGCGTGCCGAGGACGTCCAAAAACGCTTGCTCAATATCTGCGACTTTGCTCTGGGCAATTTTCATCAAGGGTTGACTGCTTAGGACAATCTCTGCGACGCGATCGCTCAACGAACTGAGCCGACCGTGATCGCGCAAGAGCGCTTTGCTGAGGGGATGGAGATGGTCTACTATCTCTTGCCAGATGCGGTGAAGTCGAGCTTCGGTCAATTCCGCTTGGACGGATTCGGGGGTGGGGGAAGGTGTCGCTTTGGTAGGGGATGGAAGTGGAACGTCTGTTGGTGGAGGTGAAACCTCGTTGGGTGGAGTGGTCTGGGATTGTGCCTTTATCTCGGATCGAGGGATTTCTTCAGTGGGTTGGAGTGTGGTCGGTGTCTTGACAGTTTCTGATGGGGGCGTTGGGGATGGGCGTTGCGTCGGTTGTGTTGCAGGAGTGGGAGGAATAGATGGAGGCCGCGAGATAGAGGGCACGCTTGATAGAGAGGTTGGTGCGAACGCTGATGGCAAGAGTCCGAGTAAGTTCACTTCTAGCCATAGACGGGGTTGGGTTGTGTTTTTGACCTGAACTTCGGCGGTGCGTAATAGTCCTTG
>JACYMB010000191.1 GCA_015272205.1 Synechococcales cyanobacterium T60_A2020_003
TGAGATGGAAGATGGGGGAGTAAAGGGACGGGTCGATAGATCGGATTAGGCGCTGAGGTGTTGAATTGCCCAAACGGCACGGGCTTGGACGGCAGGCTCAGCATCTTGATGGGCGACCTGGTGAAGGTGAGCCATGATGACATGGCTTGGATCTAAAGGGGGCAATGCAAACTCAGGGGCGATCGCCTGCAATCCGGCAACACTGGCATAACGCACCACCCACTCTGGATCTTGAGACACCGCCAGCAAAATCTCCAAGGCTTGAGCTTGGGCGTGTGGGCGGACATCCTCGTGCAATAGTGACCACTGAATCGAGCCAAGTCCTCGTGCCGCTGCCCGTCGCACACTGAGGGAAAAATCCCGTTGGGCAGCATCTGCTAACATATCCAGCGCCCGTGGGTCGCCAATACGCGCCAACGCCCGAATCGCCCAGGCACGGGCACCGTAGTTATAACCGTCAATCTGCTCTAGGAGGGCAGGCACGGCGATCGCCCCCATCGTGACCAACCCCTCAACGGCCGCTACGGCTGCGCCAGGATTGTTGTAGCCCAAAACTTTGATGAGGGTGGGAATGCCTTCCTCCGTTTTGGCCTGAGCCAGGGTATGGACTGCGGCCAGCAGTTTGGCAGGGGAGTCGGCCTGGTCTACGGCTTGAATCAATCCGTACGCTGTATCTATCACCATGGTCCCTAGTTGTTCCGTAACTCTTCTTTCAACCTACAGCAACATCTACCTCGGATATCGGACATCAACAAAGTTCAGTAGATCGCAAATCCTGTTGAGATCCCCCCTGGCCCCCCTTCAAAAAGGGGGAAGCGAGCCAAAGATGGCTTGAAGTCCCCCTTAAAAAGGGGGATTTAGGGGGATCGATCGCAGATATTGACAACAAAATGTATTCGTTTTCGATCTACTGAAGTTTGGAGAATAGATGTTTCAGCCGATACTCTACAACAGCGTATCCATCCACTCCATAACAGCAATCGCTTCTCCCGACACTCTGGGGCGATCGCTCATAGAATCTTGCTGAAGCTGATGTTCGAGGAGTCCCTTTAATGCAATTAGCTTGAGGCTATTTTCAGCTAAAGCATTGGCGATCGCCGGAGCCGCTGCCACGTAACCCGATGCGCCCAAGTCCATCAAGGCCGCTCGCCGCAATTGCAGATCCTTGCCTTGGAGAGCCGCAACTAACCGCTCACCGTAGATAGAGTCTTGGGTCAGTTGGTAGAGGGCTCGTGCCGCTGCATACTGGACACGGGGAACGGAATGCTCTAAAAACGCCTGGATCGTTTCTCGTTCGGCGATCGCCCCCAAGGTTCCCAACGCTTCCAAGATTGAGTCGTAGGGTTGAGTCATGGTCGCCTTCCCTGCAACGGGTGGCGAGTTTACCTCTTCTCGCTTGAGCAGATCAACTAAATGCGGAATACAGGTTGGATCGCCCAACTCTTCTAGAGCTTGCGCAGCGGCTTCCCGCACATAGTAGTCCGGGCAGGATAGACAATCAATCAAAGGGGATACCGCACGGCGATCGCCCAATTTACCTAACGCGCGAGCCGCATTGCGCCGTAATGGAAACCCACCGTCCGGTGCGCGATCTTGATCATCAGATAGCGCCTCAATTAACGCATCGATAGCAACCGGGTCAGTGACGCGAAACTTCCCTAACCACCAAGCCGCGTAATAGCGCAAGCTGAGATCGTCGCGTTGCTGGAGATTGGCGATCGCCTGTTCGACGGTCAAGTCGGGGGGCATATCAGCGCTTGGGCCAGAGCCATTGGCGGTGGGAGAAGAAAGATCCTCAGCCATGATATAACTTTAGCTTTTCGTTCACAGAACAAGGACGCATCCCACAATCTCGCCATAACCTAATCGCTCAATGACCAGGCTAATTCGACATTCATGATGCGTCCGTAATCTAAATACTGAACCAAACAAACAGCCCGTTCAAGAGCGGACTTGCCCGTTAGCGCTTAAGTTTGACCTCAAACGTCAAATAGATTTAGCCGAGGGGCTTAATGCTAACAATACGTCCTCCCATGCGGGAAATTCGCTGCATTTCTTCATTCATGCGGGAATAGGGAACCTTGAAGAACACACTACCGCTCTTCCGAATGGGATACCCGTTTTTGTCGGTTTCGGCAGATTGCCGGAGTCCTTCAACTTCGTAAACAAAAACGCGGCTCCCAGAGGGGGTGCTTGCAGAATTACCAATTGCAGAAGCCGTAAGCATGGTAACGCAAATCTCTCCTTAATCAGATATTTGATATGTTAAGCTGTGTAACGAGATTGGGAGTCAAGCGAATACCCTAAATTCTACCGCTCAGTGTTGCTCTTACCTCACAACGCTGACGGAATTCCTAGCCTTGTGGTTTTAGAATTCAGAGTTATCTACACGTATTGATTCCCAATCCCGTTTCTTAATCACCTAACCAACGCTTAGTCAGCAGGTGTAACGCTAGCCACGCGACCACCCAAACGGTTGATTTGCTGCAGCTTAGCGGACAGTTTTTCGTAAGGAACGAGGAAGGCAGTACTGCTTCGTCGGACACTGGGATATCCAGGCTGACGGATGCCAGACACTTCAACGCGGTACATCCGAGTAGCATTGCGACCAAAGGGCGTACTTCCACCCAGAGCGCTACTGGGGGTGTTGCCTGACTTAGCAGCTCGGTAGGCCCAGCCTGCATTACCACCCGAAGGCCCAACCACCGCAGATGCGCTGTTTCGAGCCAGTTCCGCCGCAAGACGAGAATCTGCTCCTTCTAACTGGGCGCGATCGCTGTTCGCATAACCCCGATACAGGCGGAACATCCGCGTAAACCCTACGGAACGTTGTCCGGTTTGGTATTCAAATGCCCGATAGTAAGGCACGATGTTCTCACCAAAGTTTGCTTGATACTCTTCGCTATCAATGTAGGAGTCAATGTCTGCATCGAACCCTTCATTTTGATACCGATCGAGATGCTCAACCACCTCAGACTCATCGTAGGGTGCGCGTCCCAACAAATGCTTGTAGTTCAGCTCAATCACGCGAGTCTGGAAATTGTTATAAAAGAACTTTGACTTGTACAGCTCTGACTTGGCAACCGCACGCACAAATTCACGCACGGTGATATAGCCATTTTTCAACAGAGATTCTGCACTAATCAGCCGCTCTGATTCCATCAGATAGTCATTGCCGAGCAACTGGCGATAGACCGCACGAATAACCTGGTCAGCATCATCACTGCTCCAGTTCGAACGGAGCTCGACAGGGGATGCGCTATCAAATGCAGACGTTCCAAGCCGTGAGGCCGCTGCGGTAATAGCCACTTACGATTCTCCTAAATTCTATAAACAAAAGTGTGAACTACAGATTGACAGGCAATGACTCGGAATCCCCAAGCAAGCCAATGTGGGAGCCATGTTGATCCTGGCGGGACTGACGCGCTCCAACGTGATTCAACCTTGCTGGAGAAGGCGCGATCGCTGTATTCAACGCACAAAGGTCATCGACTGTACATTGAAACCATCGAAGAACCTTCTTTAGAAAGCAGTTGAATTAAATCGCGCTGATTTATTGAGTTCTGTATGATAGTCAAACCGAGACTGAGACTGGAGTATACTCCCTCGCCAATGCCTGTAATGAAGTTCGATAACCTAAGCTTGAGAGTTATAATCCGTAATCCCTCAAGGCAAATTTTAGATACAGCAACGCCCGGAGCGATAAACAATTACCAGCCTTAGCCAGCAACTGCTTGCCTCTCCGGGCGCAAAAATGCCCTAGCTTAGAGCGTTGATAGCGTAATCGATGTAGGAATTCGCTTCAACAGCAGGGTCACCGCTCAAACCATGGTTTGCTTTGATGTACTTCAGAGCTTCGATGTACCAGCTAGGGGACAATTCGAAGGTGCGGTTGATTTCATCAACGCCTGCAATCAAGTACTCATCCATAGGACCAGTTCCACCTGCAACGAGGCAGTAGGTAACCATCCGGAGATAGTAGCCGATGTCACGAGCGCACTTGTCCTTACCACGCTGATCAGCAGCATACTGATTACCCTGCATTTGGGTAGTGTAAGGGAACTTGTTGTAAACAGCTTGAGCGGCGCCGCTAATCAACTGATCAGCCTTAGCGGTCAACTGACGCGCTGCTTCCAGGCTGGAGCTTGCTTGCTTAAAACGACCGAATGCGATTTGAATCTCGGTGCTGCTCAAGAAACGACCTTGAGAATCAGCTGCAGCAACTGCTTCGGTTAAAGGGGTCTTCATTGGTACGTATCTCCCTAAATATTTTGCAGAATATGGTGACAGAATGATGTAGCTTTAGCAGGTTTCCCCGATGGGCTTACCCTGCACTAAAACCAGAAAAATTGCTTAGCAACTAGCTAACAGCAGCAGCAGCCCGATCGAAGTAGCCAGCTACTTCAGCCATCAAAGAGCTGCAATCCCCTTTGGTTACACCATTGGGATCGTTAGCAAGTGCAATAGCAGCTTCCTTCATCTTCTGAACACCAGCAGCTACAGAAGCACCAGGAGTACCAAGCGCAACGTAGGTCTCACGCAGACCATTCAGGCAGCGATCTTCCAGAACGCTCGCATCACCAGAGAAGATAGCGTAGGTTACATAGCGCAAGATGATTTCCATGTCGCGGAGGCAAGCAGCCATGCGACGGTTGGTGTATGCGTTACCACCAGGAGCAATTAACTGAGGTTGCTCAGCGAACAGAGCGCGAGCAGCATCAGCAACGATCTTGGAAGCATTGCCGGTGATGCGGTTAACGGTATCCATCCGCTTGTTGCTTTCTGCAACCATCTTGCTCAGAGCATCTAGTTGCTCAGCAGACAGAAATTCGCCCCGTGTGTCGGCTTGAGAAACAACCTTAGTGAATGCGTCAAACATTAGAAAAAATCTCCTACAGATTGACTCGATTTGAGCTTACTTAAATAAATAACTGGGTAATTCTAAAAGAGCTAACCAGCTTGGATTGAAGTGCAATCCAACAAAGGCAGCCACATTGCAAGAACCCAACAGCCTAACCCTAACTTAATACCCTTGGAAAACTCAGATACTTATGAAGCCCATAGAAAGCCTTCTCGATATCTGGAGGTTGCCTCTTCTCATAATCCTCTGGAAAACTGAGAAAGATGTAACGTTTTCGCTAGAGGCTTAGAGAAGCGTACAAGTCGTTGCAGCAGTTGGTGTTTCCCGCCTTGCGTTGCCCTCTAAATTTCTTTATACAATGCCCATGAGTGTTTATTTTTTACGAGTTGTTAAGAAGTTCCCGATCGCCTCAAGGCGGATTAAATTTTTGTAAATACTCTGATGGTACGATCCACTTTTGTGAATTGAAAATTCTTTAACGGCAAAAACAGCAGATTTATGTCGATCTTGGCGTAGTAGTTAATACTTATTGACCTTAAACCTGTTGACAGGCAAGGATTTTGAGCTTTGACTTTAGAGCGGTATCGGCCTGTTTTGCTAGAGAGCGATCGCCATTCTAGATCGCAAACGTATTCTTTAATTCCATTACTAGAAGAGGTGCATCGATTTGCATTGAAACGCACGGTCAGCACACTTAAAAACCTAAGAGAATATTAAATTTTTGTTGGATGCGCTGTAGGCCTTGCAAAAGCTAGTAGTTGTCGTGGATCGTGCCGACTCTAACGACCCTGAGAAAATATTGCGAGACATAACTGCATCTTCACAAAACTTTGCATTTTGGACGGTATTTTTCTCATCTGATAGGGAATAGATGAATCGTTTGCTGCGAGATACGGCCGTGGTCTGAATTTGGCGGGATAACTGACAACTCACGCTACAAATAGAGGTGGACGGTATCACTTTGTCGGATTGAGTAGCAGGCCGCAGAAGATAATGGGAGTAATGCTACTCTGAGACTAGTACTTTTGTTTGTGCTGCTGGTTACACAAGGCTAGGGCTTGGCGATCGCCCCGTAACGAAATACAAGGAGTAACGATGGAATCGTTGATACTGATAGCGGTCTTAATACTTGCAGGGGTGACAGGCTTCTACGCTTGGACGGTTCAAGCACTGCTGAAGCAATTTCAGCAAGAGCATGAAGCGTACAAGAGCATTTTGGATAAGCAGCTCAAAATTACTTCCATGCCGCACTTGTACTGCGATATGCGGTACGACGTGGCGACGAATGTAGCAAAAATAGATGTTTACAACGTTGGCAACACTCCGGCCTACGATGTTTTGGTTAACATCATCGGCTCCTATACAGAGGAGAGTATGGATATTCCGACGTTAATGCGAACCGTGGTGCATCCGCCCTACCGCAAATATCCCCTGGAAGTAGACAAAGTGGGCTATTACGGAATTCGCAGCAGTTCGCGTACACCCACCTTACCCTTTCAAAAACGGTTGGTGATTTCCCTCAACTTGCCGATCCGGCCTGTAGATGTATACGTATTGGTTCAGTTTCGAGAGGTGTTGGGATGGAATTACGGTCAGGCGTACTGTTTTTCCGATATTGATGAGAGCGGCCAGTACCGAGCGAATATTCTCGAACCGATGGGCTTGCAGCCGCTTGAGCGCCTCCATATCTACGACTTAGATGATGTTGATATTTCCGCTGTCGAAAAAGCGATTCCGTATCAGATTGTGGACTTTGTAGATTTGTGGAATCACTCCATTTCTCAGCGCCTGACCATCCTTCACGCGGACAGTAGCGCCCAGCTCCAGGAAGTCTAAAATGCCTAAAAAAAGCTCAGCTTAAAGCGGGTTGCTCCGACGCAGTCTACGGTTGTTCCACACGCTCTATAGTTGCTTCCATCGCGCTGGTGAGGTAGTGGCCTGCCATTAGGCCGCTAGCCATATAGTATTTGTCGTCGCTGAGTTTATGTAGGGTTTCAAAGCCTGTCCGACGTTGGCGATCGCCCAGTACCCAATATCGCTGAACAATCGATTCTGGGGCAATCCAGCCTTCGCCTTCAACCCGCCCCAGCGTGCTGTGCTGAAGTACAAACGTATATTGACGATCGCCCGAATTGAGGCGACCTCGATACTGGAACGCCACTTCTTCTCGCTCTGTACCGGGGAAGGTCAACTTGGTCACCATCGTGTACCAATCGTCGCGGCTCCATGCAACCAAAATTTTTCCCTTAACGACCAATGGTAAGCCATCACGCTCCAGCCAGCTTCCCTGTAGGCTCCATCGTCCTGCCTCCATTAAAAAGGTGTGATTCACAGCGCTGATCCCTGCTTGCGTGCGGCCTGTTCTGTCGGTGTAGATGGCATCTTATTCTATCACTATTAACCAACGGCTCCAGGATGCCGATCGCCCAGTACAACTGCTTTTTTAGCACCTGTCACCGTCGGAATATTGCCAACAATATTCTGGTCATTCCAGTATGCAAGAACGGCAAAGGCGATTGCCTCCTTGAAATCCACACTGATTCCAAACTCTTCTGATACCAACACCTTGGCAGATGCGAGATGGTTGCGCAGACGTTCTACCAGATAAGCGTTACGGCTGCCGCCGCCGCCCAGAATCACATCCGCTGGTAAATGGGGTAAAAAACGACGGTAGCTATCGGCAATGGACGCCGCTGTAAAGTCTGTGAGTGTCGCTAACGTATCTGCCGCACAGAGCGATCGCTCGCTGGCATCAGCTAAACAACGGTGGGCGTAGGCTTGCCCGAACCATTCTCGTCCAGTGGACTTGGGTGGGGCTTGGCTAAAGAATGGATCGTGCAACCACTGGGCAACCAACTCCTCACAGGGTATGCCTTGGGCTGCCCAGGCACCATTAGCATCGTAGGTTTGTTGACCGTCTGAAAGAATTTGTACGGCGAGATCAATGAGCGAGTTTCCTGGCCCCGTATCCCAACCCTTCACATGGGCAAAATAGCTGGAGGCAGGGGCATTGTGAGGAAGCCCTAACGATTCAACCGCAGGTAGGTACGTGACATTCCCAATACCACCAATGTTCTGAATACAGCGATCGCGCGTCGGGTGGCTCAGTAAGCACGCATCAACGGGAGAAACCAGCGGTGCCCCCTGACCGCCGACGGCAATATCCGCCGCTCGAAAGTTATTCACGGTAGGAATCTGTGTGCGTTGAGCAATCACCGCTCCCCGACCGAGTTGCAAACTATAGCCTAAGGTGTGAGGGGCAGCCGTAGGAGGACGATGAAAGACCGTTTGCCCGTGGGAACCAATGAGCGTTGCAGCGGGCTGTCCCTGCTGAACCGCCAGAGCCGCATCTGCAAAGGCATGGGCGATCGCATCATCTAGTTCAGCAAACGCCTGCATGGAGAGCGGCGCACCGTGGCACACCTCTAAAATGCGCGATCGCAAATCGTCTGCATAGGGATAGGTCTTGCCCGCCAGTAAATTGACCTGCAAATCCAGCGTTGTCCCGGTTAACTCGACAATTGCCGCGTCAATGCCATCGGCAGAAGTTCCACTGATTAAGCCGATTACGATGGTCATGCGTTGCTCCTAGGGGGAACTAAACGGGGAGTTGATCAATCCCTTTGTTTGACCCTAGCACCACCATGACGCCGTGATGGGGCAGTTTCCGCACAGGGCTAGGATTGATTTCAAATTTGTCGCTATCCCCCACGGCCAGTAGCGTCAGCCCGTAGCGCGATCGCAGTTCCAGTTCCACAATCGTCTTATCGTAAAACTCTTGCGGAATCACCACTTCTACAATGCTGTGATCCGGGTCAAGTTCAAACCGATCGAGGATGCCGGGACGGGTGAGCGATCGCGCCAATACACATCCCATTTCATGTTCAGGAAAGACAACCCGATCCGCACCCACCCGCTCGAGCAGCTTGCCGTGGATCTCTGTCGAGGCTTTGGCAACCACATAGCGCACCCCAGCCTCCTTCAAATTCAGAGTGGTGACAATACTTTCCTGAATGTAATTCCCGATCGCAATAATCACCGTATCAAAATCAGGAATTCCCGATTCCTTAAGGGCGTAGGGATCGGTCGCATCAAGCTGAAGCGCATGGGACACAATGTGATCGCTGAGGGCTTTGGTCACAAGGCGTTCATCGGAATCAACCCCCAAAACCTCGTACCCCAACTTATGCAGCGTGGCGCACACGGCTCGCCCAAAACGGCCCAGACCAATGACCGCAAACTGTCGATTAGACTGACCGCGCAAATAGCGTAAAAAGCTTAGCGAAGACATAGAGAGTAAAAAACTAGGGTGGGAAACCAGCAGAGCCTACAACGTTCTGGGAGCATTGCAAACTTCATGTAGAGATGAATCTAGTCTACGGGTTGAATGCGTCGATGAGAAGCGATCGCCCGACAGTCTCGCATTGCTTCTTAACCAACCAACAAATTCTCCTCTGGATAGTTAACAGTTGTCGGCTTGGGATCACCAAGGATGGATGCCATTAAGATCAGCACCCCTACTCGCCCCACATACATTACCCCAATGATAATGATCTTGCCGATCGGGGTGAGGGCTGCGGTGATGCCTGTGGATAATCCAACCGTCGCAAACGCAGATACGACTTCAAATAACAAGCGGATAAACTCGATCTCCGGGTCAAACCAAGATATCAGTGTCGTTGCCAGCACGATCGTAATCCCAGACCCAAACACCACCCCAACGGCCTTGATGATCAATGTCATCGGAATCTGACGTTGATAGCATAAAACCTCTTCTTTCCCCTGCAAAACAGCTTTCGTGCAGGCCATCAAGATTCGCAGCGTCGTCGTTTTAATGCCCCCTCCCGTACTGCCGGGACTCGCGCCGACAATCATCAGGGCGATCGTCATAAAGAGTGCTGTGTCGGTCATTTGACCATAATCCACCGTGTTGAATCCGGCGGTGCGCGGCATGACAGACTGGGACCAGGCAAAGATGAGATGTTCCCACGCGGTTGCACTGCCGTTAAAGTCGGGATGGCTGATTGGTGTGGCCAGAAAGGCGACAACCCCAAAAATCAGCAAAAAAATGGTTGTACTGGTGACGATTTTGAAGTTCAGCGAAAAAACTGTACACTCCTGCACCCCTCGTAAGCGGTTTCTGAACCAGAAGAAGCCTTCCATAATCACCTGGTAGCCGATACCACCAAAGATAATCAGTCCTGGAATAACAAGGTTGATCGGGACGGAAACGGCATACCCCATCAAACTGTCAGCAAACAGGCTAAAACCAGCGTTATTGAATGCACTAATGCTATGAAAGATCGCTAACCAAAGGCTATAGCCAGGGCCGTAATCCGCTAGAAACACTGGAAGCAGGCAAAAGACTCCCGTGAGTTCGAAAATGAGCGTCATTGCAATAATCGATCGAACAAGGCGCGTTGCTCCAGACATCCCCGGTATATCTAGGGATTGCTGAATAGCAAGTTTTTCCCGCAGTCCAAACCGTCGCCCCAGCAAAATCAACAGGAATGTTGTAACCGTCATGTATCCCAAGCCGCCAATTTGGATAAGCAGCAAAATAACGGCTTGCCCAAAGGGAGAATAGTAACTTCCTGTATCTTCCACAATGAGTCCGGTCACACAAACAGCCGAGGTTGAGGTGAATAGCGCTGTAATGATGGAACTCCAACTGCCATCGGCTGTCGATAGGGGAAGCATGAGTAGAAATGCACCCACGGTGATCACAGCTAAAAATCCTAGAGAAATGGTTCGTGAGACGGTCATGGGTTTGCGATGTACTGCATGGATATAGAGTAGTTTGATCCAGAGATTCTGACTGATCTTTGACTGGATAGGGACAGAGCGCAATAGGTATTTGGCGTTATTTAAAGGACAGTATTAAGATCTGCCCAGTCCCCTGGTTGAAACTGAATGTTCGCACAGGTAGACCTTAATCCAGCGCAGTAGTGAGCTTTTGACCCATGACGTTGACTTTACAACAGCGAATTCAGAACTTCTATGACGCCTCATCCGGACTGTGGGAAGACGTTTGGGGTGAGCACATGCACCACGGATATTACGGCGCGAACGGAACGATAGCCAAAGAGCGGCGGCAAGCGCAAATTGATCTGATTGAGGAACTCCTCACTTGGGCAGAGGTGCAAAGGGTAGACAACCTGCTGGACCTGGGTTGTGGTATTGGGGGCAGTTCGGTATATCTTGCCCAACGCTATGGTGCAACGGCGACTGGCATTACCTTAAGCCCTGTACAAGCAGCACGGGCAACGGAACGGGCGGCTGAGGCTGGAGTACAGGCGCAGTTTCAGGTGGCCGATGCGTTGCATACTCCATTTGATGATGATGCGTTTGATTTAGTCTGGTCGCTGGAAAGCGGTGAGCATATGCCCGATAAGGTACAGTTTTTTCGAGAATGCTACCGCGTGCTAAAACCTGGCGGAACGTTTCTGTGTGCGACATGGTGCCATCGTCCTATCGATAACACTCCCCTCACCGCTGCTGAACAGAGACATTTAGAGAGGATCTATCAAGTGTATTGCTTGCCCTACGTGATTTCGCTACCAGAATACGAGCAGATTGCAACCGATTTGGGGTTTCAAAACCTTCGGACAGCAGACTGGTCTACGGCAGTGGCTCCGTTTTGGGATGTGGTGATTGGGTCAGCCATGACGCCAGGGGCGATCGCCGGATTACTTCGCTCTGGCTGGGGAACGATTCAAGCCGCGCTTTCTCTAGGACTGATGCGACGGGGGTATCAACGCGGCTTAGTTCGGTTTGGCGTCTTGGCGGCCACGAAGTAGGGTGACGATTTGCGTCAGGCGGACTAGACGAAATAGGCAGCACATTGCGTAAGATTAAGCGAAATGGTTAAGCAAGGTACCTATGAGTTTAGTATCTGAGGACAAAACACCCTCGTCGAAGCGGGAACGTTCTTCTGTGCATCTCCTCCAGCGTCGATTTCCCTTTATTTACGCACTTTGGAAATTTTCACGACCGCACACCATCATTGGAACGACCCTGAGCGTTCTGGGGTTGTACCTGATTGCCTTGGCAGAGCGATCGCCCCTAGCTGTAGCTGAACCCAATGGCTGGCTTATCCTCGCATCCATCGGCCTCACCTGGCTTACGTGCATTTGTGGCAATGTTTACATCGTGGGCTTAAACCAGATCGAGGATGTTGAAATTGATCGCATCAATAAACCCCATCTTCCCTTGGCCTCCGGTGAATTTTCCCGTCCCCAGGCGATCGCCATTGTGGGGATAACGGGGATACTGGCGATCGCCCTATCAGTCCTCCAAGGATACGGATTAATGGCAACCGTAGGGCTGAGTGTGCTGATCGGAACGGCCTATTCGTTGCCCCCCATTCGACTAAAGCGCTTTCCCTTATGGGCATCGGTGTGCATTTTCACCGTGCGCGGTGTGGTCGTGAATTTAGGACTATTTCTCCATGCCCGTCAGGTCGTGGGCGATCGCCATCTGTGGCTCTGGAATCAAGGGGCATTTAATTTAGACCTTCCCTCACCCGTTTGGCTGTTGACGGCGTTTATTTTGGGCTATACTTTCGCGATCGCCATTTTCAAAGATATTCCTGACTTGGAGGGCGATCGCCAGTACAATATCCAGACCTTTACCGTAACCTTAGGTGCAGCAACGGTCTTGAATTGGGCGCGTTGGGTGATTACAGCCTGCTACGTAGGGGTGATGTTGGGGGCAATGGTGATTCCGTCCATCCATACAGGCTTTGTAATAACGACCCACGTTGCCGTTCTGATCCTGTTTTGGATGCGGAGTGGGCGGGTGAGTTTGCATCAAAAACAGGCGATCGCCCAGTTTTACCAATTCATTTGGAAGCTGTTTTTTCTGGAATATATCTTGTTTCCGATCGCCTGCTGGTTAGCGTGACGGATAGACAGCGCTTACAGTTTGCCGTCGAAGCGTTGATACCAGACGACATTGCCCAAAACCGTCAGCGTAAAGGCAATGCCGCCACCTACCCAAGCCAGCATGGGATCGTAGCCTCCACGGGTGAGGGTTTGCATCCAAAGGTGGGTGCGATCGGAGGCGACGATTTGATCGGCAACGGCTGGGAAGAGGTACATCAGCGATGCGCCCACAATCAGCCAACCGACCATGGAAACCAGGATAAAAATAGTTTTTGCTGTAGATTGAGTGCCCATTAATAACCGAAACTCAAACGCATCAAGATTATCGTTGAGCCTACCATGAAGACCTCTGGGCGATCGAGGGGCAGCTAGGGGGAAAATTCTAAAGACCCAATGGATGCTTTAGCGCTGGCTCGATAGAGGGCATCGACAAGAAACCAATGATGTGGTACACAGCCGATAATGTAACAGTTGCCAAATTGTTGGTCATGACAATCGAGTCTGTCAGAAGACCAGACTGCTTTCCTTCTTTACCAGCCTAATTCTACGGGACTGACGGGGCTCGAACCCGCAACTTCCGCCGTGACAGGGCGGTGCTCTAACCAATTGAACTACAGTCCCTTATTTAGTGCGTTAGCGTGACTCTTATTATGCGGAATTCGCGATGATTTGTCAAATGCTTTGTCGAGATTTTTGCGAGAAGCCCTTAAGATATCTCAAAACCACCCATTTCAGTGCAGGGCTTATGATTATACGTGACGCTGGGAAAGACGATTTGGCATCCATTGTCGATATCTATAATTCAACTGTCCACAGCCGGATGGTGACTGCGGATTTACAGCCTATTGCAGTGGAGGATCGCCTAAGCTGGTTTCATAGCCATAAACCTCACCAGCGTCCGCTCTGGGTAGCTGAGAGTGACGGTCGTGTAGCTGGATGGTTGAGCATGCACTCCTTTTACGGGCGACCTGCCTACCACATCACCGCAGAGTTGAGCATTTATATCTCGCCCGACTATCGGCACTGCGGTATTGGGAGCCAACTTCTCCAAGCGGCCATTGAAAAAAGTCCGAGCTTTGGGCTGGTCAATCTCGTCGGCTTTATTTTTGCCCACAACACGCCTAGTTTGGGGTTGTTTAAGAAGTTTGGGTTTCAGCAATGGGGCTATCTGCCTGAAGTAGCGGAGTTTGAAGGGGTTTTGCGAGATCTGGTCATTGTTGGATTAAAACTGGGTGGCTCGGACGCATGAGCGTAGTGGTGTTTGGCAGTATCAATATGGATTTGGTGGCGCGATCGCCCCGTTTACCTGTACCGGGGGAAACGCTGACGGGCTACGATTTTACAGCCGTTCCGGGTGGCAAAGGGGCGAATCAAGCGGTGGCGGCGGCTCGATTAGGATTGCCAACCCAGATGGTCGGTCGTGTAGGGAGCGATAGTTTTGGCCGAGAATTGCTTGCCCATCTGAACTGGGCAGGTGTGAAGCGCGATCGCCTTTACATTGATCCGTCGGCCCATTCCGGCGTCGCGATGATTGCCGTTGACGATCGCGCCGAAAATCATATCATTGTGGTTCCGGGTGCCAATGGGAACGTGGGCGAGGAGGATATTCGTCGATTGCGGGAACTGTTGTCATCGGCAAAGGTATTACTACTCCAGCTTGAGATTCCTATGCCTGCCGTAGTTTCGGCTGCTCAAGTGGCGCGGGAATTTGGCGTGAAGGTGATCCTAGACCCGGCTCCAGTCCCCACCCGTCTGCCGGAGGAGCTCTACAGCTTAGTGGATATCCTCACTCCAAATCGGATTGAAGCAGGTCAACTGGTGGGTTTCCCGGTTCCAAATCTAGAAATGGCGGCAGAGGCGGCCCTCGTACTGCGCGATCGCGGCGTGGAAACTGTAATTATCAAAATGGGCGAACGGGGGGTGCTGTGTATGTCCTCCGAGGAGCGCTTTGTTCGACCTGCGTTTACCGTGAACGCTATTGATACGGTGGCGGCGGGGGATGCGTTTAATGGTGGCTTAGGGGCAGCGTTGGCGGAGGGGCGATCGCTCGAACAGGCAGTCATTTGGGGCTCGGCAGCGGGGGCGATCGCGGTAACTCGTTTGGGTGCTCAGTCGGCTATGCCCAGTCGGACAGAATTGATTCAATTTTTGGAAAAGTGGAAGTACCGGATCTAGTCTGTGCCGAAGTTATCCATGAAAAAACCTCTTTCCCGGTGCAATGCGACGAGAAAGAGGTTGAATTGTTTGATTTAGGGGGCGATCGCCTTAGCGCTTCACTAGCTTCTTAGACATCTTCCGCAGACGGATAGACTCTGGGGTCACTTCCAACAATTCGTCAGGGCCGATGTACTCCAGGGCTCGCTCTAGGCTCATGTCAACGGGAGCTTGGAGTTGAACCAATTCCTCGCCGCCCGATGCACGGTGGTTGGTGAGCTGCTTGGTCTTACAAACGTTCAGCTCTAGATCCTGAGGCCGATTGTGCTCTCCGACAATCATGCCCTTGTAGACTTTGGTGCCAGGAGTGATGAAGAAGACTCCCCGATCTTCGGCATTCTTCATCGCGTAGAAAGTTGCCGTTCCTTCCTCAAAAGAAATCAAAACGCCATTCCGACGGGTTTCTACATCACCGGACAGCGGACGATAATCCTGGAAGCTGTGGTTCATGATGCCGTCACCCCGGGTCAAGCGCATAAACTCGCCCCGGAAGCCAATCAGACCCCGTGCAGGAATCACAAACTCAATTTGGGTACGACCATTGCCACCCACGCGCATGTCCTGCATTTCGCCGCGACGCTGACCTAGGCGTTCGATACAGCCGCCCACAGCCTCTTCAGGAACATCTAGAACCAGGAGTTCAAAGGGTTCGCAGGGCTGACCGTTGACTTCACGGTAAATCACCTGGGGCTGGGATACTTGGAATTCGTATCCTTCGCGGCGCATGGTTTCAATCAGAATGCCGAGGTGCAGTTCCCCCCGACCGGATACAGCAAACTTATCGGGAGAATCCGTCTCTTCAACGCGCAGCGCAACGTTGGTTTCTAGCTCTCGCATGAGGCGATCGCGCAATTGGCGAGAGGTCACATAGGAGCCTTCCTGTCCGGCAAACGGCGAATCGTTTACCGAGAAAGTCATCTGCAATGTGGGTTCGTCTACCTTAATGAGAGGCAGCGCTTGGGGATTGGTCGGATCGGTGATGGTTTCACCAATGTTGGCGTCACCAAAGCCAGCCACGGCGACAATTTGCCCCGCTGTGGCTTCGTCCAGTTCAACCCGCTTCAGCCCTTCAAAACCCAGCAGCTTTGTGATTTTGGCTTTGACGACATCGCCCGTATCCTTAACGAGTGCCGCTTGTTGACCCATTTGAATGGTGCCGTTGTGGATCCGGCCAATCACAATCCGACCCAGATACTCGGAATAGTCCAAGGTCGTGACCTGCAGTTGGAGGGGTTTGTTGATGTCGCCCACGGGAGCAGGAACGTGCTCTAGAATTGCCTCAAACAGAGGCTTCATGTCCACACCTTCATCATCTAGGTCAGCTTTGGCGTATCCAGAGAGGCCAGACGCGAACAAATAGGGAAACTCGCACTGGTCATCGTCTGCACCGAGTTCCAGGAACAGATCCAAAACTTTATCGATGGCACCAAAGGGATCGGCCTGGGGACGGTCAATCTTGTTCACGACCACAATTGGACGTAAGCCTTTCTCTAGCGCTTTTTTCAGTACAAACCGAGTTTGAGGCATGGGGCCTTCATTGGCATCCACAATTAGGATGCAGCCATCGACCATGCCCAGTACCCGCTCAACCTCACCGCCGAAATCGGCGTGTCCAGGGGTATCGACAATGTTGATCAGCGTTTCACCATAGCGAACAGCCGTATTTTTGGAAAGGATGGTGATGCCCCGCTCCCGCTCTAGGGTATTGGAATCCATAACACAATCTGGAATGTCTTCTCCCTCTCGGAAAGCTCCGGATTGTTTCAGTAGTGCGTCAACCAGAGTCGTTTTGCCGTGATCTACGTGGGCAATAATCGCCACGTTACGAATGGGAAGAGTCATAGATATTGTCCAGATTGCGTTGGAATAATAGTTAGAACGCTTTAGTGTAATGGCTCAGTGGGCGGGTAACATTTTTCCCGACTATGTAAAGAAGCCTTGACTATCCTATCCTAACCTTGACCCTTCCAAGTTGCCAAAAATGCGATCGCCCTTTGACATTTCTAGGTGCATCGACCTGCAAGTAGCCGGAATAGCCCTTACCCACGCGATCAACCAGATAAAAAAAGCAGAGGCTTGATGCCTCTGCTTTTTGAACCTAGTCCTCCTGAGGTCAATCTCCCCAGACTTGAGAATTTAGGATTAGCCCCTTACAGAATGGGGACAAACCGCTCTTTCTCAGGAACATCGGCGTACTCAGACACAATCTGACGGAATTCATCTCCGTCAATGGTTTCCTTCTCAATGAGCAGATCAACCAGGCGATCGATAACAGCACGATTATCACGAATGATCCGGCACGCCTCGTTATAGCAGTGCTCGACAATGGAACGCACCTGAGCGTCAATACGAGCCGCAATTTCCTCGGAGTATTCTGAACGGGTCATCAAATCACGACCGAGGAAGACTTCTCCCTGCTGACTTTCCAAGGACAGAGGCCCCAGATCCGACATTCCAAAGCGGGTGACCATTTGCCGAGCCATGCTGGTGACTTGCTGTAAGTCGTTACCCGCACCTGTTGTCACCTCTGCATCCCCAAAGATGACTTGCTCAGCAGCCCGTCCACCGAGGGCACCCTGAATCCGAGCCATGATCTGAGAACGGGTGATCAAGCCTTGTTCTTCGTTAGGCGCAAACCAGGTTAAGCCCTGAGCTTGCCCACGAGGAATCAGCGTTACCTTCTGAACCGGATCATGATCTTTAACTAAGGTTCCAATAATGGCATGACCGACTTCGTGGTAGGCAATCAGACGCTTGCTCTTGCTGTCCACCAGGGGAGTACCTTCCATTCCTGCAACGACGCGATCCACTGCATCATCGATTTCCAGCATCGTGATTGCTTCCTTGCGACGACGAGCCGTGAGGATAGCGGCTTCGTTCAGCAAGTTGGCGAGGTCTGCTCCTGTAAAGCCAGGGGTACGACGGGCGATCGCCTCTAGGGACACTTCAGACGCCAGCTTCTTATTGCGGGCGTGAACTTCCAGAACCTCTAGGCGACCTTTAATATCGGGCGCATCTACCGTCACCTGACGGTCGAAACGGCCAGGACGGAGCAGGGCAGAGTCGAGGACATCAGGACGGTTCGTAGCAGCGATGATGATGATGCCCGTATTGCCCTCAAAGCCATCCATCTCGGTCAGCAATTGGTTTAACGTTTGCTCCCGTTCGTCGTTACCGCCGCCAATCCCGGCACCCCGCTGACGACCAACCGCATCGATCTCATCAATGAAGATGATGCAAGGGGCATTTTCTTTCGCTTTCTTAAACAGGTCGCGAACGCGGGACGCACCTACACCCACAAACATTTCCACAAACTCAGAACCGGAAATGCTGAAGAAGGGAACCCCGGCCTCGCCAGCGATCGCCTTAGCCAGCAAGGTTTTACCTGTTCCCGGAGGGCCAACCAGCAACACACCCTTGGGAATGCGCGCACCCACCGCCGTGAAGCGTTCCGGTTTCTTCAAGAAGGTGACAACTTCCTGAAGTTCTTCTTTAGCTTCCTCAATTCCGGCAACGTCTTCGAACATAACCCCCGTCTTCGCATCCATTTGGAAACGCGCACGGGACTTGCCAAAGTTCATCGCTTGACCAGGGCCGCCCGGTACATTGCTAGACCGACGGAAGAGAAAGAACAACCCGCCAATCAGCAGAACGGGGAAGATTAAATTACCCAACAATCCCCAGATCGCGCCGTCGTTGCGGGGTGGGTGAGAATCAAAGCTGACATTATCAGCCCGTAACCGAGTAATCAGTTCGGGAGTGTTGCCGGGTAGGTCAACCCGCAAGCGCTGAAGACGACCATCCAACTCTGGATCAACCGCTTCTACAATTGCGGTGCGTCCACTATCAAATAGATCAACGCTAGTTACCCGGCCAGCATCCAGATACTCTAAGAAACGACCGTAGGTCATGCGGGTGTTCGCGGCGTTACGTCCAGAATCCATTTGGGTGGAGAAAGCGCCCTGCCAGAAGAAGAACCCAATGACGAGGGCTGGCAATGTCCAGAGAAGAATGACTCTCCAGGAAAGTTTCATGGTCTATGAGCCTCTTATAACGGTGCAAACAAACAAAACGGTGTAGATAGCTTCGATTTATAACGAGATAAACGAGGGAATCGCTTGGGCGATCGCACCCTATTTATCGTTAGTCTAACCACATTTCAGATCTGGCAAGAGTTGGGATCAAACCTTTCTCCGCAAAACGCTCCATCCCTCCCAACTCCGTAGACTAAAAACCAAAGCTAAGAGATTTATGAAAAAGAATCTTAACTAAATTTAACTTAATTCCTAGGATTCGGGCAACTTGCTTTAAGCTGCTGAGGGAGTAAAGGTTTGGAGGAAGGGGCGATCGTCCTCTCAACCCAGATTATGGAAGAACACCTATGGAAAGAGTGACGTACTCCCGACACCGATGCAAACATACGGTGCGGGCTTCTCCCACCGGAAGTGTTCTACCACTGGTTACCGGGTTCGAGCTTTTTATAGTGAGGAAGACGCCCAGCCCCACTGTTGACAATTTTTTCCACCAAGGAGGTTTGCTGTGCTGTTTCAAAAATGCTCTCTATTGCAACCTTGGAAACGGGAGACTTGCGGCCTAGGCCTACGGGTCGGTCAACTCCAGTTGTCGGTCGAAAGCGTACCTATCAGGGGAAATCAACCCTGCGATGCTTAGCCAATTATACCAGGCTGGCGGTTTGCTCGTCTCCCCTCTCCGCCGCCCCGCGATTGCTTGGCATAGCTGCAAGGGGGACTCGCAACCGCCCCGCTTTCATCCCGACACTCGCCTTCGGCAGAGTGCGGGGCTTTCACGGAGAAGCTAAAATCTTCAAAATACTTGTCCCCAAGTCTGACTAGCTTAACGTAACGTCGAGACAGGAGGCAGCAGACCTACAGACCCTAAATACAAGAAAATAGTATTCATATACTAAAATAAGAATGTGTGCAAGTGCAACAGTTTGCGCATGGGTAAGGATGCTATACCAGAGCATGGCTATGGCTAGGCCGGATTTGTAAAGTCATGTCACTATTTGTAGCAGTTTGTATTAATCTGTCAGTGACGTTATCTTGTGGGCACCTGCATAGTCTCCTTAGTTGGAATTTTTTGTGTGTGTAGCCTTGCCTAACGGCACCCTAATCCCCCCTGAGTGTTACTAAAAGTGAGGTTTCAGCCCTATGACTGGCAGACAGCTTCTTGCTCCTCCCAATGTGGTTCTTAGTGTTGACCTTGGACGAACCGCGACGAAAGCCTGTGTAAGTCGAGATCCAAAGTCGGTGGTTTTGATTCCCGCAAACGTGGCTCAGTTGACGGTAGAGCAGGTTCGGCGCGGACAGTTTGAGTCTCAACCGACGGATCCATTGCTAGATATTTGGTTGGAGTTTCAGGGTTGTGGGTTTGCCATTGGGCAGCTTGCAGCAGATTTTGGTGCGAACCTCGGCGTAGGGCAGTCCAAAGTTGAAGATGCGCTCGTGAAGGTTTTAGCGTGTGCAGGTTTCTTTAATGTAGAAGGTTCGGTGGGCGTGGTCTTGGGACTACCATTCCATTCGCAAGAGCAGTTCGAGCGGGAGAAAGAGCAGATTATCAGCATGCTGCGATCGCCCCATATCGTGAACTATCGGGGTGATGCGCGGGCGCTAGATATTCAGCAGGTGTGGGTCATGCCTGAAGGATACGGCAGTCTGATTTGGTGCGAGGCGCAAGATAAGAAATCGTCGAGTCCCGATTTTCCAAGCTTGTCCGTTGCGGTTGTTGATATTGGACACCAAACCACCGATTTTCTAATGATCGATCGCTTCCGGTTTGCGCGGGGGGCATCGGAAAGCACCGAATTTGCGATGAGTCAGTTCTATGACCAGGTTGCCAATCAAATTCAGGGAGCCGACAGCCAATCGCTTTCGCTGATTGAAGCGGTGCATAAACTGGAAGGGGAACGCTTCTATCGTCCCCGTGGATCAACCAAGCCCACGAACTTGGATGACATTCTGCCGAGCTTGCGTAAGAGCTTTGCTCGCGAACTGAGCGATCGCCTAATTAGCTGGTTGCCAGAGCGGGTGAGTGATGTGGTCGTAACGGGCGGCGGCGGTGAATTTTTCTGGAATGATCTGCGTCCATTGCTGCGGGATGCCAAGCTCCGAAGCCATCTCGCCAAGCCGTCTCGAACCGCGAACGCCCTTGGGCAGTACATCTACGGCGAGACGCAGCTTGCGTTGATCCAAAATCAGTTGGCGACTAGCCAAGCCTCATGAGCAGTACAATCTCGGAGCTGAGCCACACCGTTGCATTTGGTCGCTCAAAAGCCGATTTAGCCTTACTTAAGGCGATTAAAAAGCACTTGAGCGATCACCCTGACAGCAGCTTTAACGAGTTGTGTAAGGATGCACTGCGCCATTTTTTGATGGCGACCGAACAACCTGCCGCCCTGACTCTGCTCCTAGATCTGCAGCAGCAGCTTACCGAACTTCAGATTCAGATCGAAGCGGTCGAGGACAAGGTGGCTGCCCATCATTCGCAGCTTCTAGCCCACAGCGAGAGAAGCGTTATGGATTTAGGGCAGCGTTTAGAGAAAGTGGAGGAGCATCTCTATCCAGAACGCTGTAAGCCTGCGGAGCCTGTGGTCGAAAAAGAACCCGATCCCCTGATTATGCGAATGTCGAAGCTGATTGAGGAGTTTTAGGTTCCGAATCTAGGGAATGAAGGCCGAAATTCAAGTGAGATAGGCGATCGCTCTCCCGCGCAGACGGTAGGGGCGATCGCCATTTCTCCCTATGATTTAAAGTGCGTATCCGTTCCAAAACACGGTGTTACTAGGGAGACACCATTTGAAAGTTTGACGTGGATTGGGAAAGTTCGATTTCCTCTGGTGACATGAATTCCTCAATGGCTTCAAATAGGGGGGACGATAGATAGCGTTCACCCGTATCGGGCAACATGCAAAGAATCACTGAATCTGGTTCTGCTTTCTTAGCAACTTTGAGGGCTGCTGCAAAGGTCGCTCCCCCGGAGATTCCGGTAATGATACCTTCCTGTTGCGCCAGTTTTTTTGACCATTCAATGCCCTCGGCTCCAGAGACCGGAATGAGTTCGTCAAAGTAATGCTGATCAATCGCTTCTTGCAGCACATAGGGAATAAAATCGGGTGCCCATCCCTGGATCGGGTGAGATTGAAAGGCCGCATGGCTGACCGCAGGCGAGTGGTCTGGGTTGCGTTCCTGGGCAATGCCAGATCCCACAATCGGGGGCATTGCTGGGTTCGCTAAGAATAATTGTACCTGGTCACCGCAATAAGAATTGTTAATGAGAATGGCTGAAGCAGCTACA
>JACYMB010000192.1 GCA_015272205.1 Synechococcales cyanobacterium T60_A2020_003
GGGCGTCACCTCTGGGGCTTCGACGCCAGATCGTGCCGTTGAAGTCGCGATCGAGCGAATTTTTGAACTCAAAGCGATCGCTCCCGCACTGAGTTAATCCAATAGGCTCGAACAATCTTGACCTTACCCTTCTGGCCCGCGCCAGGAGGGTTTTTGGCGTTTTGGCCCCTGTTTTAGGCTATAAAATGCTAGGCATTCAGGCTGCCCAAAAACGTGTGAAAATACCCGATGCCGTTGCCAATTTGCCTCAGAGGGTGTTTGAAAAGTCTTCTAGGGTAGCTTGAACTACCTTGACTACGGAGACAGCAACGAGGAAATGAGGGTTTTAAGCGTTCATGTCATCTGTACAGGTGGCTTCTAATGCTCAAATCGCCCCTCTTATAACATCCTCTCAAGGATTACGCCTCGAATACTCCGCAAGGGGTACCGTTCTTTGGCCTAAAACGATCGTCCTAGACGATGAATGAGACGAACTAAAGCACGGTATTCATCGCTACCAATTTGAGGGCGATTGCGCCCCATACATCTCAACGTAAAATCTACCGAACAGCAGGGCCATATGCCTCCGTAGCTCCCTGCAACATGCTGATGACAAAATTCCCATGAGCCAACCATAGAAGCGTTTTTTGTGCTGGTTGACCTCTCCGAAACTGCGCTCAGCCAGGCGTCTTAAACGACACATCTTTTACTGAGAAAGCTGTGACTTTTGCGAAAGGAGTATCCGTGAGTTTGCGTGGTTGTCTGTTTTTAATAGCTTGCGCGATAGCGGGGAAAATTGCCTCCAAAGGGACGATAAATAGCGCGTAGTGCGGTCTACTCTCCCCCACCTGAGATGCCAGATCTGTCGAAATTAAAAGTACCCCCATGGGGTATTCACAAGAATTTTCATCCCTTGTCATGATACAATCAGGCAAATGAAAGATGCCTAGACCCCTCAGAGCATTTTGTTTCTTGAGGCTCTAACAACTTCTTCTCAATGCACCATACAAGAGGAACGAATCATGTCCACTGCAACTGAAACTATCATTGCCCTCGGCCCGATTAATGTGACACTCTCAAACCTGCGGATACAAGACACCGCTATCCCTGCACAAGCAGAAAACGTGATTAAGGCGGGTGATGCCTTTGACCTAAGTGTTGATGTAGCCTTTTCGCCATGCCCCAATCCGTTTACTAATTTTCTGCTGGGGCTAGGACTCACCATCGAAGTGCTCTATCACATTGAGGGGTTTGGCACTGCGACTGAAGTCGATCTTGGCCCTGCAATTACAACCACCAATGGCACAGATTGCGCTTATACCGCAACTTTGAATTCTCCCGGTGCTGCCTTGGGGGTCGGGGTTTACAAAGCGATCGCGGTTGTTACTGTCAAGGGTGCCGGTATTCCCTTTGCAGTTGGTTTCATCAGCGATGTTGTTTTCCAGGTCTACTAAGCACAGCGCCGTGCTGGCTCAACATTGAGTCACTGAAATTCCGCAGTTTCTCGATGTCATCGTTGTTCCCAAGGGGTTAGCTTTAAGGGCTGGCTCCTTGGATAATGCGCTTTCAATGATTTGCCCTCGCGATCATTCTTTGAGATGGCCTAAATGAATCAACTATCAGGGACTCAAAGGATCTGAGAGGAGTGTTGACAGTCAACAAGAAATGTCTTGATTAGTGTCCATCTGAACAATTGGCAGTGGCTTAGTATTCCATTGATAAACAAGGAGAAAAGAATGGCTTCATCTCCCAAGAATAGCTCTGAGAATCCGCCCCCCCGAGAACTAGAGCAGCGCCTCACAATTCTCGAAGGAATTGGAGCAAGTAGTGCCCAAAAATTATCTGAAATCGGTATTGTGCGGATCGCAGATCTCGCCCAATTGAACCCATCTGCCCTTGGGGATCAATTGCGATCGGCAAACTATGACGTTAAGCTCGCCACTTTAGAAAAATGGATTGAACAAGCGCGTCAGTTCATGGCAAGTGTAGACACGGAGCCCCCTCCAGAAAGCTCCGCTGTAGCGTCGGAACCCCTAGCACGCTCGCGAGTTGTAGAGGCGGAAGCGCAGCTCACCCCTGCGGCCAATGGGGAGAAGCCCGATCTCTGGGAAGAGATCGGAAATTTTCACATCACGGCACAAGCCTATGCCGATGGGGCGGATCTGCGCCATCGCTGGGTTATTCGCCATCTTGAGACGAATGGGGTTGAAATTTTGCCCGATATCGTTGGCGATCGCTTACACGATTGGATGACCCCTCGACTCTCAGAAATAAACCGCGATCGCGACTCAACGGCTAAAACCATGGCATCCCCCTTAATGCAATTTACTGGACTCAAAGTGCGGCAACCCTCAAATCCAAACAGCCCAGTATCTGTGGATCTACCTCACCACACAATGCCACCTGAAATTGATGCACATACCGCCTTCATATTAGAGATAGATTTTTCAATAACCGATAGTGGACAGCG
>JACYMB010000193.1 GCA_015272205.1 Synechococcales cyanobacterium T60_A2020_003
GTCTAAATGAGATCGATAGCGCTGGTAGATGTCTGCAACCTGTGGATCGTGTCCGGCAGCGTCCCCAAGCAAGGCCAGCAGGGTTTCAATGGCTTGGAGTTGACTGACCGGATCAGGGGCGATCGCCAGCCAGTGTTCGGTGAGTTCCAACGCACGGGGACGAGCGATCGCGCCACTTTCGCGGAGGATGGCAACGATATCGCTGATGCGCTCGATGGCGGTATTGTCTAGCTGGATGCTCCAGTCGGCATAGGCGATCGCGGGTGAAAGACGCGACTGTTCGTAGCAGGTACGGGCAGCCTGATAGAGCGCTTCGGCAAATCTATTTTTCACATCACCGTCTATGGTTAACCCATGCACACAGAAGGCGGCGAAGTCAACGCTGGTTGGATGGGTCGGTTCCTGGATCAACAATGACTCACACATCGACAAAAGGCGATCGCTCTGGGCTGCTGTCCACGGTTCCACCGGAGACTCGTCGGTTGATGCCGGGATAGGATTAAGGCTGATCAGATGGGCTACAACTGGGGCGATCGCCTCTGCGGAATTGGACTGAGCAGCAATGCCGAGACTTAATACGTCGAGAATAGTATCTCTATTTTCTGGATCCAATTCAAGGCAGCATTGGGCGAGTTCCCAGGCCACATCGGTTTTGTTCTGCGATCGCGCTGCTTGAATTTCGGAGTGTAGCACCTCTAGTAACGCAGGCACAGCCGCTTCTGGATCGGACAAATTTGCCATTTCTGCCGCTAGCATGAGTCCATCCAGCCACAGGGCTTGGGCGAGATCGGGTTGGTCCGTCAGGAGCAACGCCATGCCTAAATACCAAAAGTAGAGAGGTTGAACGTCCCCATTGGCGATCGCCTCTTCGCAGGTTTGAATGACGGCATCGTACTTGCCTGCCCGAAATTGAGCAGCGATGGAATGAGGGGAATCAGTTTCTATGGCAGTATCCATAAGCTTTTGCCTATCTTGACGGTTGTATATTGGGTGCGGGAGTTTAACCACACCAGATTTGCCACATTTGCTCATAGGCGGCTTCCATCTCACGGGCAAATTGTTTGGCATTCCAAAGGGGAGCGGTGTGACGAGATTTCCGCAGTTTCCAATACACATCTCGACGTAAGTTTTCATCCTGTCCCATCCGAATCCCCCACTCCACGTACTCCTCATCACTCCAGGCAATCCCTTCAGTGATTCCAGCATTCATCATCATCGTGTAGCTGTTGCGGGCGGCAAATTGTTCACCGACGCGGGTGACGATGGGCAGTCCCATCCACAAAGCTTCGAGGGTGGTGGTTGCACCGTTGTAGGGATAGGTATCAAGGACGACATCTGCTAGTTGCAGGTTGGCGCGATGTTCAAATTCGAGAGGAAAATCGGGAAGAAATCGGAGGCGATCGCTCCCTACACCAATCTCCTCGGCTAGATCAAAGAAGAAAGACTGGAGAAGATCGGGATCTGACCCCGTACTTTTAATTAGAAAATAGCTGCTAGGCACAGCTTTGAGAATTTGCAATTGTACTTTAACGTTATGGGGATTGCGTTTCAGGCCAGTCTGGGAACTGAGATAGACGATCGCTCTGTCGGGAATACCTAAATCCTGTCGGCGTAGTGTAGGCGTGAAGATTTCAAACCCATCGACCGCAATATAGGTTTTAGGAAGCCGCCAGATTTTTTCCTGATAGTACTGATCGGCAGAATCAGGCAACACATAGGAGTCGGCGATAAAGTAATCTACGGCTGGAATACCGGAACCGTCAAACCCTAGCCAACTGATCTGCACAGGCGCAGGCTTAAGGGACATCGCAGTGAGAAATGTTGGCTCGGTCATTCCGTCTAAGTCTACGAGAATATCGATCTCATCGTTGAAGATTTGCTCAGCGATCGCCTGACCAGTTGCAGAAACCGTATGAAAGCGATCGCTATAGTCGCGTCTGAGTGCATCTTGAACAAAGTCATCGCGTTTTGTTGTTGAGGTGTAGAGATGGACTTCAACGCGATCGCGATCGTGATAATGCAGCAACCATCGACTGAGCCATCCTACCGAATGCTGACGTAGCGTTTCGGCAATATAGCCCACGCGGATAGGTCGATCGAGTGTGCGTCGTCCGGTGGACTGATGCGAGGCATGGTATTTTTTGACGCTGGAGGGCAGAAGTGATTGGGTATGGACTTGGGCGGCAGTAGCTAAACGATTGCGAATGGGGCGAAAAGTTGGGGGATTGTCATTGAAATAAAAATAGGGGAATCCGCCTGCCGTTAACTTATATAAATCGCCTAGCTGTTCGACGTAGAGAGAGAGTTGCTCGCTGTCGGTGAGGGGATCAAGTGTAGAAATTGGTTCTACAGCGATCGCCAACTCTTGTAGAAGTCTCTCATAGTCCTGAAAGATGGTTTGCACCTTTTGGAGTTGTCCACCACTGTGAAGTAGTCTTAATATCAGTGCTTCCATTGCACGTAACCGATCAACTGGACGCTTTGCCAAGCTCAGCCCTCGTTCTGCAAGTTCGATGGCCTCTCGGCGAGACTCTAAATCAAGAATGAGGATATCTGTTGCTTCTTCAAGAAGCTCTAGGTTTTCAGGAGAAACTTGAATGGCGTGACGGATGAGGGCGATCGCCCAATCGTGACGAAACTGCTTTTGGTGATGTCGGGCGGCTTTTTGAAGCGCACTGGCGATCGCATTGGCTTGAGGCGTGGTTTGGGTAAACTGAATGCAGGTGGCGATGAAGGTTTGAGTAGCAGGATGGGCTGGATCTTGCTCCAGCAACCGATATAAAAGCTGGGCTGTTTTCCCCACGTTTGACGGGGAAAATAGAGTTTCAGATGCAGGGGCGATCGCGTTGAAATAGTCAATTTCAGCATCGTCTAGGGATAGCGTGTGCGCCTGAAGCCCTACCAAAATCAAATCTCGAAGACTCACAGGATTCTCTGGCACAAACTCACACTGATAGCGCCGCACGATCCACGCAGATCGCGCATCTCTACGAGCCTCGCATCGTTGTGCTTCAGCCTCCAACGACTCGGCCAGTTGCGTGGTTAGGTATGCCTGTTCAGACTCCAACTCGGCTTCCATCAGTATGGTCATCCACACGGACTGGGCTTCTTCTTCCTGATCGTTGAGCAGTAGGGCAATGCCATAGTTCCAGTACAGTTCAACATTCTCTGGCTCACGATCCAGGGCTTGCGCGTAGACCGCCACCGCATCGGCATAGTGACCTTGAGTGAGGAGATTATCAGCGAGAATAGCGGGGGAAGGTTCCATAGAGCTTGAGTCCACAGATTGAGTAAATCTGTAGGGTGGGCTGCCCACCCTACGGTTGATCGCTACGGTTGATCGCGCCATTACGTTACTCAGCAGACGTTACTATCGTGCCCAAAAAGGTCAGTAAAGTAGCAGTATTTTCCTATCAAGCAAAGAGTCGTCAGATCTTTGCAGACTGACGACTCTTTGTGAATTTGAACGTTGCTCAATCAGGATAGGACTTATTATTCTTCTTCACCTAAAGGTTTACCCTCGGTACATGCCAAGTCAGCTCCTTCACCCTCAGGAGCGCCTAATTCCCCATCTTTATCCAGGTAGTCTTCAGATTCACAAATGATTGTACGCATAACAGCGTTGGTATCCACAGAAACCCCACCAGAATAACCCTTGGTTCGGTCAAAGTTATTTTTAGCAGTCGTCGTTTGCAAGCTTTCGCCGTCTGGAGCATCCAATGTGTAGCCATAGTTCTTGCCGTTGGTCTTCAAGCCTAAGCCCAAGGCGTCAATATCACTCGTAAACGCACCGTTCTCCATGTAGTAAGCTTGCTCCCCTCGGTTGATAGCACCAATCTGGTTCTTCGCTTCAGACGCACGAGCCTTGGAGGTCTGGTTCAAGAAAGAAGGCAGGGCAATTGCCGACAAAATACCGATAATAATGATTACAACCAACAGTTCAATGAGGGTAAAACCTTTGTCACTGTTCTTGCGGACGAGGTGCTGAAGGAATTTTGCTTTCAGATCAGTTTTCATGTTTGTTTCTCCTTGAGTTGCGGGATCGCGTAAGTTTGTAAGTTTTGGGTTTTGAGTTGTGGAAGGGGTTTGCTTTCGTCTTCCTGGATATAACTTGCCCACATTCTTCAGGTTTGATATCACCCCTCCCAAACTTTTTTTGGAAATTTTCCAGTCAAAACCTCAAAACCCTAATTCAGCAAGCACTTCAAGCTCAAAAAAATTTTCAAATTTTGCCTTATCCACCTCTCCACAGCCCCAATTATGGGCGTATTCCCCCGGAGACTTTATCAAAATCGATGTGATTAATGTATCTCTTCCAGTCCCCAATCCCTTCTCTACGGTGCCTACACACGTGCTTGACTGAGACTCTGTACGCCTTGATCCCCCCTAGCCCCCCTTACAAAAGGGGGAATCGCAATTAAGCCCCCCTTTTTATAGACGCAAAGCGGCTTCCCGAAGGGTAGGGGAATTTAGAAGAGCTTTACTCAACAGAGGATTGACGCTTCAAGAAATGTCCGATTCCAACTCGGTGCTTGCCCGTTGTTACACCGTTACACCACCATTCTCAGCCCTCAAGCCACGCTTACACCAGCGTGCTGAGGTGTTGAACCAGTTGATCCGCAACCACAACACCTTCAATGCGCTCAACAGGTTCTCCATTCTTAAATAAAACTAGCGTCGGTAACGCTTCAATGCCGTATTGAGTGGCGATCGCCGGATATACATCTGTGTTAATTTTGACGACTCGCATCCGCTGGCTCATTTTCGAATTCACCTGTTCGAGAATCTTAGCCATCATCTGGCAGGGGCCACACCAAGGCGCATAAAAATCGACTAACACTGGCAGTTCAGAATCCGCCAGCATGTCCTGAAAGTTGCTAAACCGCTTTTTGGTTGTCATTGCGATTCACCTTAATAACACTAGGCTTATAGTTCAATCCTAGTGGTCTGGCTCAGAATCGCCTAAGACGTACACAAATGTCTTAATCTCTATAGAGGTGTACGTTAAGAGGCTCGTAATTCATGACCGCATCTCCCCATGCTCAGTCCTTAAAAGGTCAAGTTGCCATCGTAACAGGGGCATCCCGTGGCATTGGTCGCGCTACGGCACTGGCGCTCGCCGCTGAGGGTGCCCATGTGGTGGTGAACTATGCCCGGTCCAGTCAGGCTGCTGATGAGGTTGTTGCGGAAATCGAAGCGCTTCCCGGTGATGCAGAGTCCAAGCCTCAGGCGATCGCCCTGCAAGCGGATGTATCCCAAGCGGATCAGGTCGAGACTCTCTTTGCCCAAGTCATGGAGAAATGGGGGCGAATTGATGTCCTTGTGAACAATGCCGGAATCACGCGAGACACCCTCCTCCTGCGGATGAAGCCCGAAGACTGGCAAGCTGTGATTGACCTCAACTTAACGGGCGTCTTTCTCTGCACAAAGGCGGCCAGTAAGATCATGCTAAAACAGCGTTCGGGGCGCATTGTGAACATCACGTCTGTCGTC
>JACYMB010000194.1 GCA_015272205.1 Synechococcales cyanobacterium T60_A2020_003
AACTTGCTCTTTTTTGATTCTGATACCCCGTCCGCTTGCGGCGGGGTAGTTCATTCTCTACGAATCGGGACAGGCCGACCAAGTCAGCGATCCCTTTTTGCTGAATCCGCCGGATACTTTTTCCTCAGATGATATCCGCCAGAATTCTGATCTAGACCGAGCGATGTACGATGCGGACAGGGGAACTTGGGTAGCGCCTTTCTTTATGGCTCCGATCAACACACGCGTGGTGCGGCGGAGTCAAGCCCTGTATGCCCAGTGGGGAGAACCCTATGGTCAGGACTTTACCTATCAGGAGTGTCTGACATTTGATTCCCCGTTTGCCAGACTCCAGGCCGCAGGCGTGACAGCGGGGATGGCCGTATTGGGAGGGGCGATCGCCCAACCCTGGCTACGCCCAGCCTTGAAAGCGCTGTTACCGAAACCGGGAACGGGGCCGTCTGAAAAAAACATGGATTCCGGATGGTTCCGGTGTGAATTGGTGGGAGAATCTCGTGATGGACATCGAGTGCATGGACACATTCAGGATCAGGGCGATCCGGGTAACCGAGCCACAGTGAAATTTCTCTGCGAATCAGCACTGTGCTTGGCCTTAAGGTTAAACGCGCTACCGGGTGGGCGATCGCGCGGTGGCATTTTAACCCCTGCGGCAGGACTCGGTGATGTTCTAGCCGCACGATTACAAGACGCTGGAATGTCTATCGCGGTTTCTTAGGCGCTTTGCCTAACACATGCCTAAACTAAGGTCAACTCGCCCAATGCCCCTTTTGCGAAATTTCTATATTTATGGGTATTCCCTAAACCGGAACTTGGCTCTAATATCAAAATGGAATCAATGTGAGTTCCGATTTCGGATGCCCCTGCCAATCCCAATTTTGCTATGAATAGTCCCTCGTCCCCCGTTTTCATCGTCGGTGCAGAGCGCTCTGGAACCACGATGTTTCGTTTAATGCTAGCGCATCATCCGCAACTTGCTGTTTGCTCTGAATTTGAATACATCGTTGACCCCATTGCCCACGGTCAGCCGTTTCCCGATGTCAATTCCTACGCTGATCAGCTTCAAGCCAACTGGATCTTCCAAGATCACAAGCTCTCGATTGATCGATCGCTATCCTACGGGGAACTCGCGCATTCATTTCTAGCACAGGTGCAAGAGCGCGATCGCGCCCAGCATGTGATTGCAGTCGTCCATCGAAACTTCGACCAATTGCCTCGCCTTTGGCCAGACGCCCGCTACATCCACATCGTGCGTGATCCCAGGGACGTAGCCCGATCGGTAATTGGCATGGGCTGGGCCGGAAACGTCTGGCATGGTGTGGAGCGCTGGCTGGACGTAGAGCAAACGTGGAACCGGATGAAACCTGATCTTCCGGGCGATCGCTACCTCGAAGTCAAGCAAGAAGACTTAATTCTTGAGCCTGAACAGACGCTAAGCCAAGTGTGCCAATTTATTGGGGTAGATTATGATGCGCGGATGTTGGACTATCCACGCTACACAACCTATTCCAAACCCGATCCTTCCTTGCTTGAACAGTGGCGGAGCAAACTAACACCCAAGCAGGTCGGTCTGATTGAAGGGCGTGTCGGCGACCTTCTAACTGATCGGGGATATGCCATGAGTGGATATCCAACGATCACACCATCTCGCTCTGCACAACGTTGGCTGAAACTGGACGATAAGTGGGGGTGTTTGAATCATCGCATTCAGAGGCTAGGGATTGGGCTGTTTGTGAGCGACCTATTGAGTCGAAAGTTGCGGATTAAGCCTTGGCAAGAATGGCTAGAGCCTCAGCTCGCCCAGGCATGGCGGAGTAGTTTGAAGTAGGGTTCAGCTCGCTAAGCCCAAGCTACTTTCCCGGTTTGCAAGGCCGAGCCGGATGCATGGGACTGAGTCGTCGAAAATCGGACAGATACTGCTCTAGCTGGGCAAACTGGGGAAGATTGAGGCTGTAGTAAATCCAGCGTCCTTCTTGGCGCGATCGCACTAAGTCAGCCTCTTTTAATGTTTTCAGGTGAAACGATAGCTTCGACTGAGCCGTACCCAACGCCTCACAAAGATCACAAACACACAGTTCTTGTTCTCTCAGCAAGTCCAAAATTTGCAGGCGCAGGGGCTCTGAGAGGGCATGGAAGGCAGCGGCCATCTGGATCGTTGTGGAATCTGCGGAAGCGTCGGTTTTAACAGCCATCAATTTTTCTTGAACTAAGCGTGCATGTCTTCCATTCTAAAAGGCTGGGCAGTCTAGGCGGCACACTTGTCTGCACTTAGCCGTTGTTCACACTGCGCTTTCTCAGCGGCACTCAAATCACTCTCATTCACATCCCGTCGTAATACCAAACCATTGTGAGCCACCAGAAACCGGGGCAATTCGGCCATGTCAATTTGGGTGAACTGCTGCATGTCGTAGGTGGTGTAGGTGGTGAGGTCGGGGGTATCGAAATTCACGTCTACCACGGTCAGAGTTTTGCGGGGAGCGAGGTTGGTATCAATAATTTGGCGTGGCCCCGATCCCAAGGCTCCGGTATGGAGGAGTTGGAGGTTGCCGCGATGGGCGGGATAGTAAGCGTGCTGATGACCGCTGATGTAGGTATGCACGTTGTAGCGTTCTAGGAGCGATCGCAATGAATCGGCATTCGCCATCACGTCTCCGGGTTCATCCCGACCGACGGCAATGCCATAGAGAGGCAGATGACCGATGAGAACTCGCATTTTTGCCTGCTGTGCTTTCTCGCTGGCTAGGGCTTGCTCCACCCAGGCGAGCTTGTCATCGGGAATAGAACTGGTGGAGCCGTCCCATGACAGAAAGAAAATATCGTTGGCTTCAAAGGTATAGTAGAAGGGGAATTCGTAGCGATCAACGAATCGGAGTCCTGGATCGTGGGCGGGATCGTTCCAGTACGCAGAGGCGAGATCCCGTTCCTGTTGGAACACGAAGCCGCCCCCATCTCGTGCCCCCGATGCATCATGGTTGCCGATGGTGAAGCCAAAGGGAATCTGCATTTCGCGGAGAGGAGCGGGAATGTGTTGATCAAACGCTGCCCACATCGCCTGGATTTGGGTGGGGGACAGATCCAGGCTTTGCCCTGCCACCATGTCCCCGCTACACAGGACGAGATCCGGATTCCAGAAGGGAACGAGCTTCATAGCGATATCGATTTCGGGATCGTAGTCCGTGGAGCCGTAGGCGCTGTTGAGGTCGCTAATCACCACCAGGCGCACATCCCCCCTGGGTGGATCGGTTAGCCCTGTGCGTTCTACCAGAGCCACGGTTTCGGGGTGTAGGGGTGCAGGGGGAGTCACCGAGGGCGCGGGGAGGGTTTCGGCGGGTTGGGCGATCGCCGCTTGGTTCGGTTGCGGCTCGGCATTGCTCAATAAAGAGGTTTCGACAACAGCCAGACCGATCCCCAGGATGAAGCCCAATACGGCGAGGGCTAAAAACCACCGTCTGCTGAATCTACCCATTGCGTCCCTTTCCCCGCTAAATCTTTCTGTTGAACCCTACCACTGTCAGATTATGCCTCAGTCTGGAGCAGCGATCGCACCGTTTCGGCTAGAGATTGATAGTCATCAACGGAATTGTAAATCTGGGCGGAAATGCGGATTAGGCGATTGGTCGGTTCCGGCCAGGGAACGATTGGCACCTGAAACTGGCGATCGCACAATGCCCGATACAGCCCATTCGCATCCCCATCAGGCAGGGGCACGCTGGCCAGAGCACCCAGCATCGTATCCGGCGCGGGCGGTGGAGTATCGAGAGTACTACAGAGAATTTGTCGAGCGGCGATCGCTAGGTGGTGGTTGTAGATTATCAAGGTATCCCAGCCACCGGGGATCAGGTGTGCCATGAACTCGATCGCCTTGGGGATCGCTAGATAGGGTGTGGGATCGCCCGTGCCCGTCCAGTCAAATTCCAGGTGAAATAGGGATCGATCCTCACGGCGGGTGTTGGCTCCGTGGCTAATAACCAGAGGCCGAATCTGAGAATGGCGATCGCGCCGCACGTAAAGAAACGCGGCTCCCTTAGGCGCACACAGCCACTTGTGACAGTTGCCTGTGTAGTAAGCGGCTCCTAGGGTTTGCAGGTTCAGGGGAACCATCCCCGGTGCGTGGGCACCATCGATCAGCACCTCGATTCCCCGTACCGTCATTTCAGCAACCAGCGCTTCAACGGGAAGGATCAGCCCAGTTTGACTGCTCACGTGATCGATGAGTAAGAGGCGCGTGGAGGGAGTCACTGCGTTCAGAATCGCGTCTATTACCTGGTCGGGAGAGGCAATGGGAAACGGAACCTCCGCCACGGTCACGATCGCCCCACTCCGAGCCGCGACAAACTCTAGGGCATTGCGGGAGGCGTTGTATTCGTGGTTGGTGGTTAGCAGTTCTTCCCCGGGCTGAAAGGAGAGCGATCGCAGCACGGTATTGATCCCCGTGGTCGCGTTGGGGACAAAGACCAAATCCTGAGTCTCCGCACCGACAAAGGTTGCGAGGTCTTGACGGGCGGCATCGAGCAGCGGTTCGTACTCATCTACGAAAAACCGAACCGGATCGCTTTCTAGCTGTTCCCGCAGGGTTTGCTGATAGGTCAACACCTCGCAGGGACAGGCACCAAACGAACCGTGGTTGAGGAATGTGACGTGGGGATCAAGGCTCCAGTGCGATCGCACCGTTTGAGGATCAATGACCATTGTCTAGGCTAAACCCGCTTGCAGATGGGGCAACAGGTCTGCAAAGGCCAGTCCTCGATGACTGATGCGGTGTTTGACATCAGCGGGCATTTCCGCGAAGGTCATGCCCTCGGAGGGAACGTAGAAAATGGGATCATAGCCAAATCCGCCTGTGCCAACCCTTTCGTACAAAATCTCGCCCGGACAGTTGCCCTCTGCCGTGACCGCAATCGACCCATCGGGACGGGCGATCGCCAACACGCAGATAAACTGGGCACTGCGGTTTGTCTCATCGCCCAATTCCCGCAACACCCGCTCGATCCCTGCCTGGGGCGTGGCTCCATAGCGAGCCGAATAGAGACCTGGTGCGCCGCCCAAGGCATCCACAGCGAGTCCG
Source organism: Synechococcales cyanobacterium T60_A2020_003 (assembly GCA_015272205.1). Taxonomy (NCBI): domain Bacteria; kingdom Bacillati; phylum Cyanobacteriota; class Cyanophyceae; order Synechococcales; species Synechococcales cyanobacterium T60_A2020_003. The sequence continues at coordinate 5,063 of JACYMB010000194.1, forward strand.
GAATCATCGGCGATCGCCCATTCCCCCACGGCCTGCGCGACCTGGGAGGCCTTAAGGCAGGCATTTTCGAGAAAGGTGGTGCCTGTTTCTTCAATCTCCAAGTCCGCAGGCTTCAGCACTAGTTCATAGGGCAGATCCAGCAAATAGGACTGCATTTCTACCAATTTTCCAGGATTACCCGTTGCCACAACCAGTTTCATCATGGATTCGTTTCAGTAAAATAGGGGCGATCGCGCCACGAGGCTTAATCCTACCTTAAGTTACGGTGGTTAAGCCTAGACCTAAGGCATGCTAAAACAAAGCTAACGAACAGTTGTTTTCTATGCTCAGTAGATCGCAAACCATGTTTAGATCCTCCCTAGCCCCCCTTAAGAAAGGGGGAACCGAGCCAACGATGCCTTGAAGTCCCTCTTTTTATAGACGCAAAGCGGCTTCCCGAAGGGTAGGGGGATTTAGGGGGATCAAAGCCAGGATTCATTGTGAAATGCACCTAATTTGCGATCTACTAGTGCTGGTTGTCACAGTCCTTAATCCTAAAGTTATGCAAGTGACGTACTCCCGACACCGATGCAAACATACGGTGCGGGCTTCTCCCACCGGAA
>JACYMB010000195.1 GCA_015272205.1 Synechococcales cyanobacterium T60_A2020_003
GGGGGTAACCAGGACGAAATAGGAACCCGGTGCAAGGCTTCGGGTCGTTCCCGAACTTGAGATGGAGCCAGCGGTTGCAAGGGTGTCGCCCGGATCCACTAACCCGTTCCCATTCGCGTCAAAAATGAGCGCGGCTTGGGTCCAGTTATCGCTGGTAATCCTGACATTTACGGTTCTAGTTTCGGTGAGGTCAAACCGGAAGGCATCGCCCGCATCCTGCACACCGACGTAATCCCTTGCAATAAAGGTTGAGGTGGGGAGTTGATTCAAAATGCCAACCGACGGGGCACCAGATAGTGTTTCACCCGGATCCGTATTGAGGTTGCTGGGTTTGGGAGTCGCCACCAACGACAAATCATATCGTGTGGACAGGAAACTACTGAATCGTGGGCTAACTCGCACATAGTAGGTACCTGGAACCAGCGTTTGTGTTTCGCTACCAAACCCATTGCTGGCTGTTTCTAACACTTCGCCGCTATCGATTTGCTTGTTGCGTGCGGTTGGCGTCAAAAATCAGCTCGGCCTGGGTGCTTCCCTGACCTTCAAGCAACATCTCGACGGAACTAATGTCTTTGAGGTTGAATTTGAAACCATCAGCTTCATCCAGGGTGCCAATGTAGTCCTTTCCAACAAAGGTGCCCGCTTTGAGACGATCTAATGTGCCTATCGCTCTAGGCTTCTTGAGACTATCCCCACCCCCTTGCTTACCTAGGTTGCCTGGATTGGGCTTTGCCACCATCTTGAGATCATATTCGAGGCGATCGCTCATAAACCGAGGCTGCACCTGGAGATAGTACTGTCCTTCAGGAAGAGTCACAACCGACCCTGAGCTAAAGGAACTAAAGGCCGTCTCTACAATCTCGCCATCGTCTACCTTACGGTTCCCGTTTGCATCAAAGATTAGATTTGCTTGAGCCGAACCCGTCGCCGTCTTAATGGTGGTCTCCAAATCTGTGATTTGATTCAGCGTGAACCGATAGAATCGATTGGGGTCAGGATCGTTAATCGTTAATCAATCGTTTGTCGGTATAGGTACCGCGCAGGCGTCCAATGTTGAGCGCTGCTTGGCATCGTTGCCCGGTTCGGGACGCGGGGTTTAGCTGCGTCTAATTGAAGCTCGTAGGCGGTCTTTTTACCTTTGGTGAGACTGACCTGAAGGTAGTAAATCCCCCGTGTGAGGTTGCGGAGAATGCCTCTACCTTGGCCTCCCTTTGTGAAACTGGCTTGATCAACAGCACTTTTCTTCTTGTCAAAGAGTTGAATCGTGGCGTTGGCTTTCAATTTGCTCAGCGAGGCTGAAACGCTGCTTGTTTTAGAAACGTTAACTTTGAAAACGTCAACCTGATTTGACGGACTCAGGGAGTCTGTAACTTATAGCCGTTTGGAGAGTTTACCCAGATTTTTTGCATCTTTGAAGCTGCTGCCTGCTTGTTGTCTTCCCATTGGGATACCTTAGTAGACATCAAAACACCACAAAATCGCCAAGAGCGTTGAACATCCTAGCGATTTTGTCCATGTCCACTGTATTGAGTCCCGGAGGGGAGACGTTACAAATGGAGATAGATTTTGTGTGATCTACATGGTTTTATGGGCGACTTTACTGGAGTTTCAAAGACGATGCCCCAGCAGATCGCGGCGTCTACTAAGGCGTATCTGGACAGAGGCGATCGCTGCCGCCCAATCTCGTCAATAGACAGCCTGCATACTCACCTGCTGGCGTTGTCGAAGCCGTAAAGACCATCAGCGCTTCTGAATCCGACACATCGGCATGTTTGATCACCAGATCACCCCCGACAAATCCGGTTCCGGTAATGCTACTCAGGGGAAAGGTGGAAAATTCATCGGGCAGGGGACGGTTCCCAGGAACCTGTACCCGATAAATGGCGTAGGCTCCAGGTTGGGGATCGAATACAAAGACCGCACTAGTTTGGGTTTCATAGCACTCCTGGAGCAAGACACCGACGGCAACATTGCCTGTCACGGGATCCACCGAAACGGAGCCAGGAAAAAACCACTGACCGTTTAACGTCTGTTGATCGGCAATCTGAGCAGCCTCACAATCGACCGCATCCAAGACTTGCACATTCAGATCAGCGGCATTGATAATGAATCGCTGATCATCCCAGCGCAGTTTGAGCCGGGTACGGTCAGCGCTGATTTTGGCCTTGGGAATGCCCGTATTGGCAGATTGGGCGATCGCCCCTGTGCTCAGTAGTCCTGAGCCTATCAGTAGTCCTGCGAGTCCGGTTGTAGCGATCCATTGACGGTTCATCAGTTAAGTCTCCACGCTTGAGCATCAAAAAAGGGAGACTATGCGTGAATGCTGGGGGGCATCCTAGACTCCCACGATACTTCCTAAGACGTTAATGGGGCAGAGAAGTTCCTACGGAGGCAGATGCTAAGGTCGCCATGGATACTGCCGAAAGTTGGGAGGCCGCTTCTCCAGAAACGCCTGCTTGCCTTCCGCGCCCTCTTCCGTCATGTAATAGAGCATGGTGGCATTTCCAGCCAGTTCCTGGAGTCCCGCTTGACCATCGCAATCTGCATTAAAGGCTGACTTGAGGCACCGAATCGCAATCGGACTCTTCTGCAAAATTTCCGATGCCCATTGAATCCCTTCGGCCTCAAGCTGCTCCACGGGTACGACACAGTTGACCAGCCCCATGTCTAGCGCTTGCTGAGCATCGTACTGACGGCATAAAAACCAGATTTCACGAGCTTTTTTCTGACCTACAATACGTGCCAGGTAGCTTGCCCCGAATCCACCATCAAAGCTACCCACCTTGGGCCCGGTTTGTCCAAAGATGGCATTATCAGCGGCAATCGTGAGGTCACAAATCAAGTGCAGCACATGACCACCTCCGATTGCGTAGCCTGCTACCAGCGCAATCACCACTTTGGGCATCGAACGAATCAGCCGTTGCAGATCCAACACGTTTAGGCGAGGAATCCCAGCCTCATCGACGTATCCCGCTTCGCCGCGTACACTTTGGTCGCCACCGGAGCAGAAAGCATATTTGCCATCGGTGTGGGGGCCTACGCCTGTGAATAGGACAACGCCAATGGTGGAATCTTCGCGGGCATCGATAAATGCGTCGTAGAGTTCAAATACGGTTTTGGGTCGGAAGGCGTTGCGTTTGTGGGGACGGTTGATGGTGATTTTCGCGATCCCATCCGCCTTGTGATACAGAATGTCTTCGTAGGATTTGGCAACCTGCCACTCAACTTGCATAGGTTTAAAGGCTTGAATTGTCGCACTCTTCAGTATCCCACGGTTTGAGAATGCTCGGTTTTTGCGGAGGTCTGGGCATACTGAAACTCGTTAGGATGATAGGAATTAAACAGGTGCTCCTAGACCGTTGCATTTAGTCCATCCTCTCTTTCCGATCCCAAGCTATCAGCGTATCCGTATTGCTCTCCCTTATTCGGTTTAGCTATGCAATCTCCCTCCGTGTCAAGCTCTTCGTCTTCCGTGTGGCAAAAGTTACGCAAGCGTGAAATCACCTGCGAGCAAGCATTGCACCTGTTGGTAGACGGGAAAGGGACGGTCAACCTTCAGGGATTGGATTCGGACGTTAGCTATCGGTTTCTGCGTGAATTTCCCAATCCCAGCAACTTACCTCCCGTCATTCCCTTGCTGCTATGGCGCAATTGCTACTACCTAGGCAGTCCTGTAGACCTCGATCCGCAGACAATTCGACAATTGAGCGATCGCACCTTTACGGAAATTAAAGTCGTTCCCATTAGCGATCGCAGCTATCGGAGTTGGTACCATACCCAGAACTTTGACCATTCCCAAATTTCGGCAGAACCGTTGGTCAATCCCCTCACGGGTGAGGTGGAAACGGAAAATATTAGCGAAGTCACCGAACTCTACCTCTCCAAAGCCGCCGATCAGATTAGCCGCATTCGGACAATTATCTCCGGTGCTCTCCGCAACCGAGCCAGCGACATTCACCTTGAACCTGTGGATGACGGTTTGCGCGTCCGTTATCGGATTGATGGCGTGCTGCGCGATATCACGACCTTACCCAAGGACATTAGCCGTCGGGTGATTGTTGCGCTGAAAGTCATGTCGAATATGGACATTGCGGAGAGTCGTAGACCGCAGGATGCCCGGATTGGGGAACGGTACGCTACAGGTGAGGAACTCGGCATTGGGCTAGATATGCGGGTGAGTACGTTGCCCTGCGTGGGGGGAGAGAAAGCAGTTGTCCGCCTTTTGCCGAACCAGAATCCGTTTGTGAGCTTAGAGGACATTGGCTTTACGCCGAAGGCTCTTAAGACTTACAAGCACTGGATTAGTCAGCCCCAGGGCATGATCATTTTTACAGGGCCAACCGGATCGGGAAAAACCAGCACGCTCTACACCAGCTTGCAGGAAGTAGCAACGGAATTTGTGAACGTGACCACCATTGAAGACCCGATTGAGTACGTGCTGTCCCGTATTACCCAAACCCAGGTCAATGAGCTAGCTGGGATGACCTTTGCGGCTGGCCTCCGGGCAATTTTGCGGCAGGATCCGGATATTGTGATGGTGGGCGAAATCCGCGACCATGAAACCGCCGAAACCGCAGTTCGAGCCGCCCTCACCGGACACCTGGTGTTCACCACCCTACACACCAACGACGCACTGGGCGCTATTCCCCGGATTAAAGATATTGGCCCTGACCCGGGCTTAATTAGCGATGCGCTCTTGGGGATTGTGGCTCAGCGCTTGGTGCGAACAGTCTGTCCCCACTGCGCCGAAGCCTACGATCCGACGCCGGATGATTTGGAGGTGCTGGGACTGGAGCGATCGCGCGCCAATCCATCCCGTTGGCGCAAGGGGCGGGGCTGTGCCCGCTGCTTCCATTCCGGTTACTTGGGACGGGAAGCGATTATCGAGTTGTTAGACATTGACGAGACCATTCAGCAGTTGATCTACGAAGGCACGATGCCGGATCTACGGCGCTACCTGAAGGAAATTGATTTTCAATCCTTCCGCATTGCGGCGATCGCCAAAGTCACCTCCGGGATCACCACGATTGAGGAAGTCAAGCGAGTTCTGCCGTCCAGTGCGTTGCGCCACCCCCTGAGTCGAACCCTGAAATCCCTGAAAACGATAGAACATCCGGCGGCTAGCGGTGGGTGATCGCCCAAATTCAAGCGCTTAACGAATGGCAAAAGAACGTTTAAGTTTAGTAAACTATTGCTGTGCCCCTGGTTTGCGTAAACTCCCATGACCTTTGATTTCCTGACCTTTCGCTTTCATATCGACGCGACAACGTTATCTGGAATTGGGTTGTGGGCGCTGGCTCTGTACTTAATGTTTTTTCCGTTTACCGAGCGCATTGCCGATCGCATTAGCCAATGGTTCAACCATGCCGAGCGATCGCTCTACACCTCCGCAGAGGAGTTTGAGCGCACCCGCAAGGCGCGGGAATCGCAGAATGAGTTTTACGGGTCAATCTTTAGCGTAATCCCGTTTGTGATCGCTGGTGTGTTGTTTAACTACGGCGTTGAACTTGGGTTAGGGCAAAGCTGGTCCATTAGTACCGGGATTATTGCCTGCATGGGGGGCGGCATTTACGAACTGGGGCGACGCAGTACGCAGCCGTAGCCGTTATCCACGTTCAACATTGCGCGTTGCCTTCATACTCAAAATTAGCCATCTCGAAAATTGCGACATCCGTGGCGCGGAATAGGATGGGGAGCCTGTGTAGTTAGCTACACACTCACACATCCCTCTGTTCAGTCAGGTACTTCGATGCGTACCAAAGCTCAGAGGTTCTGCTCTACAAGGATTGAATGTTATGATTCACCACGTTTCGATGTCCGCTCGTCAGCCGCTTCATGTTGCAACGGTACTGGCCGAAATCTTGCATGGACAGGTGATACCGTTTCCGCCGAACCCCAATAGTTACGTTGCAGTGTCGGGTGATGATTACGGCACAATGATTGAAGTGTATCCCGATGGTAGCGAAATCTTGCCGGGACGCAATCCTGAGGAACAAGCCTGATTTGAACAGCAGGCAGCCCCTCAAACCCATAGCCCATTTCATGTGGCGATTTCAGTTCCAGCGAGTTTAGAGGAAATCCAGGCGGTTGGCGATCGCGAAGGGTGGCGAGTGCTCCACTGTAGCCGGGATGGCCTTTTTGACGTGATTGAGTTCTGGGTGGAAAATCGCCTGATGCTGGAACTCCTGACTCCGGCCATGGCGATCACCTATCAAGAGGCCATGGCTCCTAAAAAACTGGTAGAGTTCATGGAGCAGCTTGCGATGACGCCTGCCCACGTTTAAGGAGATATAGCTGTTGCCAGCTATATTAGCCCCCACGCAGAATAATAAATAACCCAGCGGCGACGCTCAAGGTTGCCATCAGCGTTACCCAAATGGGATGCCCACTGCGACTGAGGCGACCGCGTTGGGGCGTGATTGTATCCACATCAATCCAAGGCAATGCACCCCGACGCAGCCAACCCTGAACAGTTACCCTGGTATGGGCATAGTCATGGGGGTGAACTTGGGGAAATAGGTTGCCGAAAGTTCCGAAGGGAGACAGGAAGCGGAGTTTGAACGTACCCTGATCGCTTTTGATCGATAAATCTTGTTCCAACGCATTGCGAAATCCTCGATAGCCCAGCAACGTACCTTGAAGCCGGACAGGATAACTGTCAATGGGTAACGCCAGGGGATCGGTGAGTAAATCCGGTACCGATGGGGCATCCTCTAGGCTATAGCTGCGGATCGTCGGAAATCGAGCATTAATCTGCATAAAAAGCCCAAATCCAAGTCCAACCAGGCTGCATCCCCACAGAATACTGCGATCGCCCCACAGACTTCCCAATTCATACACCCCGATTAGGGGAAACACGAGTCCGACTAACCATACGCCCAGCCCGAACCCCAATCCAAGGGGAAGTCCCAACAGGGGTGCAGCCTCTAAAAGCGCTTTAGACCGCGATCGCGCCTGGGGTTTGGCCGTGGGGAACTCTAGTTCCGGCTCGAGTCGCCAACTGCGGGCGCATTTTTCGAGCCATGCGAGGCGTTCTCCCAGTAGGGCATGGGATTGACGCACTAAGAACCAGCGGCGATAGGGACTGGCAACATCCCAATGTAGAATCGGAGCCAGGGGCGCATGGGCATGTAAGCTGCCGATGGTCATTGCGGTGCGATCGTCCAAGGGCATCAGCAACCGACAGCCTTCCAATACGGGGATCGATTCGCGTTGCTGCCCTATACTGCGGCTGATCCCGATGGCTTGTTTTAAGATCGCACGGGTCAGACCATTGGGATTGCCCGTCGCACTCACGGCAAAGCGATCGCCCCGGAATTGCCGATGACGACACAGCCAATAGCCCGGAATTTGCAACAGCCAGAAGATGCCGTAGCAAAGAGACGCTAACCACCCCAGCGGCAAACTGAGGACGGACGGGGCAAGGCGATCGCCCCAGGTTGCGAGTCGCCAGTAGAGAAGGTACGGAACGTGGAGAACCGTCGTTACCCCTGCTAAAACGGCAGCGCTACCGTTCAGCAAATGGCTGCACTCAACCACGATGGCGGCGGCCATTTCGTCGCCCTGAAGCTGATCCAGAAAGCCTTGACTGACCACCAAATAGGACTGGGAGGGGAGCAGGCCATAGGACAGGGTGACGGGAGCATTGATCGGCAGCAGTTCCAGGGCGGGAAGGGGCGATCGCCGCTGGGCGTAGATACGCTTGAGTACCCGCATCGCTTCTGGACTCCGACGGGCGAGCACATCGCTGTTGAGAGTTTGCACGTTGTAGACTCGTCGTAACACCCAGTGCAGCAACCACGGTGATCCGCCCAAGATGAAGAGAACTATCGTGATGACGGTGACTAAGACAAATACATTGGGCGGATTTGCGTAGCTGATGCGGAGAAACGACAAGGTGCCGTAAACGAAGTCAAGGCTCAATTGGGTGAGAAGTCCTGGCAGTATGACGATGCTCACCAGGGTCACGATCTGAACGATACGCAGTTCAACGGGCTTTAACTCGACAAGATCTACCCATCGCTGGGCGCGGTCGGCATTGTGCCATTCGGGTTTGTAGGAGCTGGCTTCGGCAGGAGGCACTAATGGATTAGAAGGGGCGAGCGCGTCTGAGGGCGAGGGGGGCTCAACCCTTGCGTCCTGAACCGCTGTCTCAGACTCTGCAGCGGTTGGAGTTACAGGAGAGCTTGGATAGAGAACGGTTTCTGTCTGGAGTTGGGTGACGGAGCCGGACGATGGGGCTGGGCGTCGGGGGAACGATGGGCGAGGGGGGGCAGGCATGATGGGAACGAAGCCTGTCTCGTCTTGATCGAGCGGCGCAAATCCCGTTTCATCCCCAGGCGCGAGTTGGGTAATGTCATCATCAGTCGGAGTAAGCTCAGTGGGCTGAGGAACGCGATCGCTCGACGCAGGCGATCGCTCCAGGCTCTCCATTATTTGTATGGCCCAACGTTTCACCTGCTCACTGGAATGGGTGCAGAGGGGTTTACACAGGGCGATCGCCATCCGTCGTTCGCCTTTACGTGCATAGGAGACCACCAGCCCCATCTGTGCCTTGACGAGGGTACTTTCATCTGTAGCTGTTTGACAGACTGTTTCAAGTTCGGCGATCGCCGTTTCATAGTCCCGTTGTTTGATGGCCTTCAATCCCCGTCCCAAGGTGGACAATGAGGACGAATCTGCCCCCGGATCGCGAAATTCTCCCTGTGGACGTGAGGGGTCTGAAGAGGCCGAAAAGGAATCCATCGCAACGTCCCCAAAAATATAAATCGTGAGCTATACCGCTTGCACTGACATGAATGCACCCGATCCCCGGCAACGGTCTTAAGACCTCGGTGGATTTTCTTAGTCTACCCAATGTCGCGAATCTGCTTTCAGTCCCCCCTCAAGGATGCTCACACGCCTGTCAAAACTTCGAGCCAAATCGTTAGACTATTAGGCATCTCCACTCGTTTGCGGGAGGTTTTATGAATTCCAGTGCCCTGTCCCTACCCACTCCGCTCATTCTCGACTTGGCGTTGACCGATGACCAATTTTTTCAGCTTTGCCAAACCCATCAAGACCTGAAATTTGAGCGCAGTGCATCGGGAGAATTAGTCATCATGGCACCCACCGGAGGAAATACGGGTAAGCGCAACGTTAAGTTAACGACTCAACTCGATATTTGGAATACCCAAACCCAGATGGGCGAGGTGTTTGATTCATCGACCGGATTCATCCTACCTAGCGGCGCAAACCGATCGCCCGATGCCTCCTGGGTGCGGCGCGATCGCTGGGATGCCCTAACCCCAGAGCAGCAGGAACGATTTGTGCCCCTCTGTCCTGATTTTGTGGTGGAGCTTCTATCGCCGAGTGACTCCCTAGAACGCACCCGCGCCAAGATGGTGGAGTATATCGACAACGGTGCCCAACTGGGATGGTTAATTAATCGTCAGCAGCGGCAGGTGGAAATCTACCGTCCAGAGCAGGTTCCAGAGGTTCTGGATTCGCCAACGGTGCTTTCCGGGGAAACTGTTTTACCAGGGTTTACGTTAGATCTAGTTCCTATCTGGTAAGCCCAGGATTCTACAAAGCGATCTTGAAAGTTCGCGCTACCGTAGAGTCATAGCGCTCTATCCGAAAGGCGATCGCCATGATGCTGTACCAAAAAATTCTGTCGATGAGCACCCGTGGTAAATCGATTCAGCGAATTACCTCTCCGATTCAGGATGTGGTTCGCGAGTCGGGAATCGAGATGGGGCTATGTACGGTCTTTGTGCGGCACACCTCCGCCAGCTTAATCATTCAGGAGAACGCTGACCCGGATGTGCTTCGCGATTTGGAGCAATTCTTCTCCAAACTGGTTCCAGAAGACAACCCCTACATCCACAGCACCGAAGGCTCTGACGACATGCCTGCCCACATTCGCTCGGTTCTGACTAAAACCTCGGAGCAAATTCCGATCGCCCAAGGACGGCTGCTGCTGGGCACCTGGCAAGGGATTTACCTATGGGAGCATCGAACACGGGGACATCAGCGCGAGGTGGTAGTTCATATTTCTGGGAAGTAACGGGACGGAAGAAGACCATGACACGAACAGCATTAATTACCGGAGCATCCCAGGGATCAGGGTTGGCGATCGCCCGTCGCTTTGCCCGGCAAGGTTATGACGTTGTGATGGTGGCACGCCAAGAAGAACGGCTACGGTCAGCAGCGGAAGAGGTCGCGCAGTTTGGGCACCAAGTACTCGCCATTCCAGCGGATGTCGGAAAGGCGTCAGAGGTAGCCGCCCTAGTGAAAAAAGCCCTGAACCAGTATGAGTGCATTGACGTGTTGATCAACAATGCGGGCTTTTGCCTCACCGGAGACATGGTGGACACTACCCTAGAGGATTGGCATCAGATTATGGATACCAATCTATGGGGCTACGTTCACACCATCCATGCCTTGCTGCCGTCTTTTCTGGAGCAAGGACGAGGTGTGATTGTGAATGTCGGATCATTTGGCGGTCAAATGCCGTTGCCCCACATGACCGCCTATTGCACCAGCAAGTATGCCGTCACGGGCTTAACCCATACCCTGCGCTTGGAACTTGCACCCCAGGGCATCCATGTTGCCCTCGTGCAACCCGGTATGATCAACAGCGATTTCTTGGAGCGGGCAGTTTTTCGCGGAAACGTTGAGGCTCAACGAGCGCAAATGGCAAATCTGGCCAGTAGCGCTTGGGTGAGTCAGCCCGACGATATTGCCGAGGCCGTATGGGATGTGGTCGTGCATCGCAAGCCCGAACTCGTGGTCGGGCCAGCCCAATTTGTCACCGAAGCCTACCGCCTTTTTCCCGGATTAATGCAGTGGGCGATGCAAACCTAAATCCTAGCCTAATCTAAACGAGCGTCGGGTTCCAAGACCCAAAGTCCGTATCCGTTCGCGGTTTTCGTGATCACGATGCGTTCGCCTCGCCGTCCCAACTTCGTGCCGATGCGGGTGGCTTCGTCCAAGGTGTCTACGGTTTTGAAGAGGCTATAGTAATGATCCTGGTAAGCGATCGCCGCAAGGCGTTTATCGAGATCCGGCACCCGCACATGGCACAGGGTGTAGTCGTATCGGGATTCGAGAACGGGATGACTGGCGTCGGTTTGCAGCGCACTGAGAGTCAGGCTGGATCGGCCAATCGGCAAGGCTTTCGGTTCCCACACCCAGAGGGCAAATCCTTTAGGAATTTGGGTAATAATCAGGCGATCGCCCCGTTCCTGCAACCGTCCAGCAACTTTCATGGCTACCGAACCATCCAATTCAGTTTTGAAAAAGCTGTAGTACTGGTTTTCAAACTGAAGGGCGGCAACGCGATGGTGATCGGGCAGCAGAATATGACAGCTTTGGTACTGATGGCGATCGCGCAATAGGGGAATGGATGGCGGATCGGAGAGGGCAGTATCAGCGAACGAGAGTTCCATGGGTTTCGCACATTACAAATGAGGATCATTAGGCGCAGCAGGGTCTCAGCAGCAATCTCTCTCACACGACCACAAGCACCCTAATCTCCATGCACACGTGCAAGCGACGCAATTTGGAGTTGGAGTCGAACCCCACTGCGATCGCTGAAGACTCTGCGTAGTTTTATCCTACAAAGTTGCCCCCCCGAAAACCTCCGGTAAACCACGGGATACCCGCCTCTCGACGCGCTCACACCCATTTTGAGTTTTGAGTTGTAAATGCGTTGCACCATCAGGAATTCCAGCCTTTCATCGGTAGCTGAAGTTTTTGAAATTGATATCAGCCCTGGGCATTCGTTTGAGTTCAAACCGAATAAAGTACAATTGTTCTGAAGCTTTTGACCGTCCTGAGGTTGATCCCGATTCTCAAGCATTGGCGGTAGAATTATTAAGAACTTTTGCCGATTTCGGCAGTATCGCGCGGTCGATTTTGGGATTTACTGATACACGCGCGATTCCGACTCTGGATTTTATGTCAGAGTAATCCTTCCCTCCCAGCACGCTATGCCAAAACGTTTGTCTGCTTCCCCCCAATCCGACCTATCCCCGTCCCCAGCTACTCGGAATGGGCACCATCCAGCACAATCGGCCTTAGACGAAAACGTAATTCGGATTCGGGGAGCACGGCAGCACAACCTCAAAGACATTAATCTAGAACTGCCGCGTAATCGGCTAATTGTCTTTACAGGCGTGTCTGGATCGGGCAAGTCGTCGCTAGCGTTTGACACCATCTTTGCCGAAGGGCAGCGGCGTTATGTGGAGTCGCTAAGTGCTTACGCCCGTCAGTTTTTGGGGCAGGTTGATAAACCCGATGTTGATGCCATTGAAGGGCTGAGTCCGGCAATTTCCATTGATCAAAAGTCTACGTCCCACAACCCCCGTTCTACCGTGGGAACCGTGACTGAGATCTATGACTATCTGCGGCTCCTGTTTGGGCGGGCGGGCGAACCCCACTGTCCCCACTGCGATCGCTCCATCGTGCCGCAGACTATCGACCAAATGTGCGATCGCATTATGGAATTGGCCGATCGCACCCGCTTTCAGATCCTTGCGCCCGTGGTGCGGGGCAAAAAGGGAACCCACAAAAAACTCCTGTCTGGACTGGCGGCGGAGGGCTTTGTGCGGGTGCGGGTGGATGGCGAAGTGCGGGAGCTGTCTGATTCCATTGATCTCGATAAAAATCAGGTCCACAATATCGAGATTGTGGTGGATCGCCTCGTCAAAAAAGACGGCATGCAAGAACGGCTGGTGGACTCCCTCAGTACCTGTTTGAAGCGATCCGAAGGGATCGCCCTCATCGATATCTTAGAGAGTCCCGATGGGAGTCAGGAGGACACTCCTACTCCCGATAACGTTGTTCCGTTCAGCGATCGCCGTAAAGGACTAAAGGCTGCCGCCAGTGTAGGAACCTACAGTTTAGACCCTGGTTCACCCACCCTCAAAGAGCTCGTCTTTTCTGAGAATTTTGCCTGCCCGGAACACGGAGCTGTGATGGAGGAGCTTTCTCCCCGCCTCTTTTCCTTCAATTCTCCCTACGGAGCCTGCTCCCACTGCCACGGCTTAGGCTCCCTCCGCACCTTTTCGGCGGAACTGGTCGTGCCTGATCCCTCGTTGCCTGTCTACGCGGCGATCGCCCCGTGGTCAGAGAAAGACAATACCTACTATTTCTCATTGCTCTACAGCGTGGGACAAGCCTACGGATTTGAACTGCAAACCCCGTGGGACAAGCTCACCCCAGAACAGCAGCATATTATCCTCTACGGCAGTCCCGACAAGATCTACATCGAGTCCGATTCCCGCTACCGTGAAACGAAGGGATACCAACGCCGCTACGAGGGAGTCTTGCCGATGCTGGAGCGGCAATACCAAGAGACTACCTCGGAAGTCTATCGCCAGAAGCTGGAAAAATATCTCGTAGACCAAGTCTGTGAGCAATGTGGGGGCGATCGCCTCAAGCCAGAGGCGCTCGCCGTACGCATGGGGCAATACACCATCAAAGATCTCACCAGCGTTTCCGTCCGCGATGCCTTAGAGCGAGTCAATAATCTCCATCTGACGCCGCGACAGGCTCAAATTGGGGATCTGGTGCTGCGCGAAATTAAGGCACGTCTGCAATTTTTGCTAGACGTAGGGCTAGACTATCTCACCCTCGATCGCACCGCCATGACCCTCTCTGGGGGAGAGGCGCAGCGCATTCGCCTGGCCACCCAGATTGGCGCAGGACTCACCGGGGTTCTCTATGTCTTAGATGAACCCAGCATTGGACTCCACCAACGGGACAACGATCGCCTGTTGGCCACCCTCACCCGTTTACGCGATTTGGGCAATACGCTGATCGTGGTGGAGCATGATGAAGATACGATTCGGATCGCCGATCACCTGGTAGACATTGGCCCCGGTGCGGGGGTACATGGGGGGGCGATCGTGACTCAGGGCGATCTCAAGGCGCTGTTGAACTCCAAAGAGTCCCTCACAGGAGCGTATCTTTCCGGTCGTCGCACTATCTCTACTCCCGCCGAACGCCGCGAGGGGAATGGGCGATCGCTCACGATCCGCAATGCCCACCGCAACAATCTCAAACATGTTGACGTAGACATTCCCCTAGGGAAGTTGGTGTGTGTTACGGGAGTGTCCGGATCGGGCAAGTCCACGTTAGTGAATGAGCTGCTGTATCCCGCCATTCAAAACCACTTTGGGCATAAGATCCCGCAGCCCAAAGAGATGGAAAAAGTGGGGGGACTCAATGCCCTGGACAAGGCGATCGTGATTGACCAGTCTCCCATTGGCCGCACGCCCCGATCGAATCCCGCAACTTATACAGGCGTTTTTGACGTGATCCGCGATCTCTTTGCCGAAACCATTGAAGCGAAGGCACGGGGATATAAACCGGGTCAGTTTTCCTTCAACGTGAAGGGCGGGCGCTGCGAAGCCTGCGGGGGACAAGGGGTCAATGTGATTGAAATGAACTTTTTGCCCGATGTCTACGTGCAGTGCGAAGTCTGCAAGGGCGCCCGTTATAACCGCGAGACGCTGCAAGTGAAGTACAAGGGAAAGTCGATTTCCGATGTGCTGAACATGACGGCAGAAGAAGCCCTCGACTTTTTTCAAAATATTCCGAAAGCGGTTGCCCGCTTGCAAACAATGGTGGATGTGGGACTGGGCTATGTGCGGCTGGGGCAAACCGCTCCCACCCTTTCAGGAGGAGAAGCGCAACGCCTCAAGCTGGCAACAGAACTCTCCCGCCGCGCCACAGGCAAAACCCTCTATTTGATCGATGAACCCACCACCGGACTCTCTTTCTACGATGTCCACAAACTGCTAGACGTGCTGCAACGACTGGTAGATAAGGGCAACACGGTATTGGTGATCGAACATAACCTAGACGTGATTCGCTGCGCCGACTGGATTATTGACCTTGGCCCCGATGGGGGCGATCGCGGCGGTGAAATTGTTGCTGTGGGTACTCCCGAAGACGTTGCGGTTCACCCCAGTTCCTACACGGGGCACTATCTCAAGCAGGTCTTGGAGAAGCATCCTCCGGGCAAATAGAACAGGGAAAGAGAACCTAGAACGTGGGTGGAGCGATCGCCCTTCACTCACGTCTTTAAAAAAAGGGATGCAAGCAATACTCTCACACCCCATCTAACCTTAGAGAGCCCATGACGAGGATTGAACTCGTGACCTCACCCTTACCAAGGGTGCGCTCTACCACTGAGCTACACGGGCAAAACGTGGATGGGCCGAGCTGGATTCGAACCAGCGTAGGCATAGCCAGCGGATTTACAGTCCGCCCCCATTAACCACTCGGGCATCGACCCGCCCTATCCACGATTATGAATCATAGCATACCTAATTCCACTTCCGAGCAAGATTCTAAAAAAATGGATAGCCTCTCGGAGTGGCAGAAATTCTAGGGAATTAGACCTCTAGCTCCGCATGATGTCCGCCTCGGTGAAATAGGCCGTGGGACTTTTTCGGAAAGGGAATATTGTGGGTGGAGTGAAAATCAGCCTGCACCTTATGGGTCAAGCGGCGGGACACCTGGCGCACGATTTGATTTAGGAGGCGATCGCCCGTTTTCTCAATGAGGGAGTGGGGCAACGCCCGAATAAAGCGTGGAAATTGGATATACACGGTCAGGTTCAGTTCCCATTCCACACGAGTCAGAACTTGACCCGTTTGGGTTTGGGTTTCCAGAAGCTGCAAGGATGCCTTAAAGTCCACGTCATAGCCCATCGGTTCATATCCGGGTACCGGAATCGTCTCAATCCGGTATACGCCTTCCTGCTGAGGGAGCAAATCTAGCCCAATCTTGGGTTCGACCTCATAGCCGAAGGAACCAAACCGACCGATGGTTAGACCGTACCCGTTCTCTCCAATCGGCGATACCGTCATCGGCTGAGCACAGCGGTGGAACCATCCGTGATGGGCATCCAAGTAGGCAGCCACGGTTTTCGCATCGGCATACATCTCCATACAGTTCGAGTAATAGCCATGAAACTGAGTCGGCTCATGGGTGATCACCTCGTCCCCAGTCTCAGAACAGTCCAGTATCTGAGAAGAAATGGCGAAAACAGAATCCGCTGAATTGAAAGACTGAGATTCAAAAGAATTTGCCTGCATACGTCTCAACCTAGAAGATGAATCGGCACGACTACGGAGCCTAATCAAACAACACAACAAAAACGAGCGCTAGAGCTTCCCAGCCTATCTTAAGCAAAGACCCTGAAGTGTATACACACTAGCAAGATCGGTGAGAGAGTTACCTGAACCCTGTGAGAAATTCCACCGGATTCGATAGACTATGAAAGGTTTTCAGCATGCCCTTTTATCCCTGACTGTTCGTTCAGCATAACGATGGATTAATCTAAACAACCATCGTTGATCCACGGAAAGATAGTGGGAGATCTTCCTGGTTCCACAATCCAACTCATGTGATTTACGGAGAAAGAAAACTTAACGTTTCTACATGGAATGTCTTGATTGTATGGATCTCTGCGACTGCGATCAAGTTCCCGTCCGATGTTTGGTGCATCTTCACCAAGCCATGAAGATAGGGGTAACAGAACGAATTTGTGCAGAAATCCGCGCTATACGGACTTCCCGACCTTACTTAACCTAATGAATGATCGTCCTAATTTAATTTGAGAACATCGCTATGAAAGCATTGGTTGTAGGCGCAACGGGCGCAACCGGAAAACGCATCGTGAACGAGCTGGTGCAGCGTGGGATTCCAACGCGGGCAATGGTGCGAGATGTAGAAGCTGCCCGCTCCGTTTTACCAGACGCCGCCGAGATTGTTGTGGGAGATGTGCTCCAACCGCAAACCATTCGTGAGGCGATCGCCGACTGCACCGTTCTAGTGTGTGCAACGGGGGCAGCTCCCAGTTTCGATTTCACAGGGCCGTATAAAGTCGATTACGAGGGCACTAAAAATCTGGTGGATGTCGCCAAAAGCTCTGGTATTCAGCATTTTGTGATCGTTTCATCCCTATGCGTCTCCCAGTTTTTCCACCCGTTGAACCTGTTTTGGCTGGTGCTGTACTGGAAAAAGCAGGCGGAAGACTATCTGATCGCCAGTGGCCTGCCGTACACGATTGTGCGACCGGGCGGCTTGAAAAATGACGACGACAACACCGATCCGGTCGTCATGACAGGAGCCGACCAACTCTTTGAAGGCAGCATTCCCCGGCGAACGGTGGCGAAGGTGTGCGTCGAGGCGTTGCTAACCCCAGAAGCCAAAAACAAGATTGTAGAAATTGTGGCAAAACCCGATGCTCCGGCCACCTCCTTGAACGACCTCTTCGCAGGCGTATCGTAAGGAACCCCGTTTTATGCGACCTCCTGTTCCTGCTGATCAACCGCGCGATCGCCCCCCTGTGCAGTTTCGCCGCCGTGTCCGGCGATCGCCCCTAACCTCGCTCCGGTGGGGCAGACTCTCAGCCCTGCTCGGCATCTCTGGCCTCATGCTGATCACGATGATCCACTGGATTGGGTCGTGGAACGGGGAGCGATCGCCCTGGGACAACCGAGCCTGGACTGGGGAACCCATGCCCCTCGTGATGAACGGGGGAGATCCCTACATTCGAGCGTTAATGCGAACAATTTCAGCGAGCGAGTCCAGCGATCCCAGCCCCTATACCCTGCTGTATGGCGGCGAACACAGTGAGACCCTCCGGGAGCATCCCGACGAGTGCGTACCCATCGTGGCGGGGCCTAATGTAGGCAAGTGTACAACTGCAGCGGGACGCTATCAGTTTTTAACGACAACGTGGTTGGAAAAGGCTGCCGTCTATCATCCCCGACCCAAGGGATTCTCGATCTGGCGATCCTACAGCTTTGCCCCTCGCTACCAGGATGAGGTGGTGTATGCGTGGCTGAATGATCCATCGGCGTGGGGCGAAGACATTGGCGAGATGCTGCGGGCAGGCGAGATTGAGGATGTGCTTTGGCTCCTGTCGGGAACATGGACGAGTTTGGGCTATGGCATCGAGTCAAATGTGATGAGTAGTTCGCTGCCCGATATTTACGCCGAAATGTTGGATCAGGAGTTGCGGCAAGCGAAGAACTCCCCCTCGGCAAACGGGCGATCGCCTGTTACGAAACGTGCCGAACCGTTCTGATCGATCCACCGCTCGCTAGTATGAACAGGCTAGGTGCGGAGGTGCCGGGGTTTGTGGTTAGCGGAGCGAAAGGACCCATGACAAAAACACGTCAAATCAAAACTATAGTGGTTGGACTGATGGCGATCGCTCCTAGCCTCGTCATCAGCACCCTCGCCCAAGCCAGTCCGGTGCTAGAAGACGACGCCAATTCCCTACAAAACAATAGTGCCGACACCGCCGAAGTGCTAGAACCGGACGTTACCCATGTGCTCGGACATCTGGGGTTACTGGCCGATCCCGCCGATTATGACGACCACGCAACGGGAGTCTTAAAGGGCGATCGCGCCGACACGATCACCTTTACCGATCTGCCTGCTGGAGAACCTTTCTTCGCCTGGATTGACAACAGCAGCAGCGGCATCGACACCGTCCTGGGTGTGTTTGATCAGACTGGGGCAATCGTGAACGTCAACGACGACGGTAGCCCCCTCGGAACCGGAGTGGCTTCTGGGGTCAGCGGTCAGGTCAAGGACGATGGCACCGTTGTCCTGGGGGTATCTGGCTTTCCCGATTTCAACTTTGACGGCCAATTCACTGCTGAAGAGGCAGGCATGATTTCCACCACCGAGGAACCCAGCGAACCCGTCGAACCCCTTGGCGGCGACTACACCCTCTACGTTCAGATTGGCGTCACCGATCCCAACAGCATCGATTCCCAGGCCGCAGACTATTTCTTCCCCGGCCGCATCCAAGCAGAACTGCTGGGCGAACTTACGCTGTCCGATTCGGCTCTTGCAGAACCGTTCGTCGCATGGGTGGACAACAGCAGCAGCGGCGTAGATACCGTGATGGGGCTATTTTCCACCGATGGCCGTTTGATGTTGGTGGATGACGATGGCAGCTTTGTCGGGTCGGGTTTAGGCTCGGCGATCGCCAGTACAACGGAAGCCAATGGCACCCTCACCCTGCAGGTCAGTGCCTTCCCAGACTTCAACTTTAATGGGCAGTACGACGACGACAATGTTGATGCAGAACTAACCCAGTTTCCGCCCCAACCCCACGGCGGAGAAGGCGAATACGAGGTTTTCATCAAACTGGGTATCGACCAAATAGCAGGCGATGTCGATTTCTACACCTACTCCGACTTAGAACCGGGGCAACCGTTCACGGCGGAGGTGATGCTAGCCAATTTTGACTCGCGCTTGGGCTGGTTTGACGACGCTGGCCATTTGGTGCAATTGGACGACGACAGTGGGGATGGAACCCTATCCAGCATTACCGGAACGGTTCCAGAAAGCGGCAACCTCACCGTTGCGGTGACCGGATTTGAAGATGAAGGCTTTGTCGGAAATCACACCGTTATCGGGGACTATGTGCTGCGGCTGACCGTTGCTCCCTAGGAATCATGCATCTCCTAGGATTCCTTGCGATACTGAAAGAATGTCGTCGCGGATGCAGTAAACGGACATGACAGGATATGCAGGCCAGGACATCGAAGTAATCTTGGAGCGGGCGATCACCGGAGAGGATCTAACGCCGGAAGAGGCGATCGCCCTATTGGAAGCCGCAACCCCCAGCGCTGAACATCCACCATCCACGGCATCGGTGTACGCTGAGCGCATTCGGGAAGCCGCCGATCACCTGCGCCAGCGTCAAGCCGGAGAGGTGGTGACCTACGTGATTAACCGCAACATTAACTTCACCAATATCTGCGAACAGCATTGCAACTTCTGCGCCTTTCGGCGGGACGAGGGACAAGACGGAGCCTACTGGCTGACCGAAACCCAAATTTTAGAAAAAACCGCCGATGCCGTGCAGCGGGGCGCGACGGAAATCTGTATGCAGGGGGGACTCCATCCGGGCGCAAAGTTGCAGGGTTCCTCCTTGGCCTACTACGAACGGTTGATTCGCGCCATTCGTGACGCATTTCCAACCCTGCACCTCCACGCCTTTTCTCCGCAGGAAGTGCAGTTTATTGCCCGTGAAGATGGTCTATCCTACGAAACGGTGATTGCAGGACTGCAAGCGGCGGGAGTGAAATCGATGCCCGGAACGGCAGCGGAGGTCTTGGACGATCGCGTTCGGAAGGTGATTTGTCCGGAGAAGATTAATAGTCAAACCTGGCTGGAGATTGTGGAGACAGCGCATCGTCTGGGAATGCCCACCACCAGTACCCTGCTATCGGGTCATATTGAAACCCCTGCCCAGCAAATTCACCACCTAGCCCAGTTGCGATCGCTCCAGCAGAAGGCTGTGGAACGGGGCGATCGCGGCATTACCGAATTTATCCTCTTACCCTTCGTCGGTCAGGATGCCCCACCAGCACTCCGCAAACGGGTCGGACGAGATCAGCCCAGTTTGCCTGACTCGCTACTGTTGACGGCGATCGCCCGCATTTTCCTCGGTAACTGGATTCCCAACCATCAGCCTAGTTGGGTCAAGTTGCAGCTATCGGGGGCAACCGAAGCGCTACGGTGGGGCTGTAACGATATCGGCGGCACCTTGATGGAAGAACACATCACTAGCATGGCGGGAGCTCAGGGTGGAACCTGTATGGAGGTTGCTGACCTCAAAGGTGCAGCCTTTGCCCTGAAGCGTCCAGCCCAGCAGCGGGACACCGTTTATAATCGCCTTTCCCCGGTGGACGACGAATTGTCCAGGGTTAATCCGTTACCCTAATGGGGTTCGGGGGTATAGGCAATCTGATCGGATTGATAGGACGGTGGCTCAATGTGAATATTGACACGCGCCGGATGGTAGCGATCTTCTAAGATCATTTCCACCTTCTCTGTAATCGCGTGGGCGATAGCCACATCAACCGCATCCACAATCAAATGCATTTCGATAAAAACCTGTCGCCCTACGACCCCTCTAGAGGCGATGTTGTGACAGTTGATCACTCCCGGAACCGTCATCACCAGGCTATGAATCGCTTCTGGAGCGATCGCCACTTCATCCACCAGCCACGGCAAATTTTCCTTAAGCACCTCCCACGCGCTGCAAATCACCAGCACCGCCACCGGAATCGCCAACACCATGTCCACCCACTGAATATCCCAAACCCAGATACCAATTAATCCACCCAAGACCACCATCGTGATCCAGATATCGCTCATAGTATGGCGGGCGTCGGCAATCAGAATCGGGCTGTCAACACCTCGTCCCACGCTCCGCTCGTAAAACGCGACGAAAATATTGATGCCCAAGACAATAAGCAGGAGCCACAATTCGTTTGCGGAAATGGAGACGGGTTTGCTGCTGCTGATCAGCCGATCGACCACCCCTTTCAAAATTTCAAAACAGGCGATGCCTAGGAATGCGGCAATGCCCAGTGCGCCCAGTGCCTCAAACTTTTGATGGCCGTAGGGATGATCCCGATCCGGAGTCGGGGAGGCAAGCTGATTCGTCGCCAGCCCTAGAACATTGTTTATACTATCGGTCACGCTATGGATGGCATCGGCCAAAAGGCTGAGCGATCCCGTGAGGACACCCACAATTGCTTTTAAGACAACCACCGTTAAGTTCAGAATGAGGGTGATGATCAGAACTCGACGAACGGTGCTGCGGCGATCCGTAGCCATTGTGTTTTCTCCCACTTCGCACATTAACAGCTAGAATGGCTTCTATTCTAAAAGTGGTAGATATCTTATGCTCACTTTAGAGTGAGATTACCGCATATCAATCTCTACAACCGCTGGCCGTTATTGAAACAAGTCGCATCTCCGACGCGGGGAAGCAACCGTTTTAGGGCAACTTCAGGGGCGATCGCTCGTTTTGCTAATTGCAGAGACGTATTGATAAGGGCTGCATTCAAAAAGGTTACATTTCTTAACTCTTTCGCATGGGACACAGAAAAACTACTGAACTTTTTTCTTCGCCTTTAAGGAAACTGCATCGGAAAGTTAGGTGAAAGCAGCAATGTTTCTCCTGCGTCCAAACGCAACAATGGAATCACTTCTGGAGAACGCACAACATGAAGGCCGTACGGTTAGGGGGCAATTGGACCGGATTGGTCTTCTCGTTAGGAAAGCGTCCTTACAGTTGGATTGGTTTGCCTGACTCTGGGGGCTTGTGGAGTCAGGCATTTTTTATGGGCACAAAAAGCGGTTTGTCATTGATGGCGAATAGATACAGCCGCTAGAGAATTTTTTCCAGACCGTAGACTAAACTCTTGAGTTCGATCACCTTTCGAATCGAGAGGAGTACCCCTGGCATGTAGCAAGCGCGATCGCTCGTATCGTGGCGGAGGGTGTAAATCTGTCCGGGGGCACCGAAGATGACCTCTTGGTGGGCAATCAGTCCCGGCAAACGGACGCTGTGAATGTGAATGCCCTCGTTTGTCCGTGCACCTCTGGCTCCGGTCAGGGTTTCCGCTTCGTTGACCAGGGGCGGGTTGAAGGCTTTCCCCATCTCTTCCAGCATTTGGGCCGTTTGAATGGCCGTTCCGCTCGGTGCATCCGCCTTTTGGTTGTGATGCAGTTCGATGATTTCGACGTGATCGAAATAGCGAGAGGCTTGAATTGCGGCCTGCTGGAGTAAGACCACCCCAATCGAAAAGTTAGGAATAATCAAACACCCCAAGCTAGACTTGTCGGCAAAGTCGGCCAGTTCAGCGATTTGCTCTGGACTGAGTCCCGTTGTCCCCACCACTGGACGCACCCCATAGGCGATCGCCGATCGCACATTGTTGTACACCGAGTCGGGGTGGGTAAAGTCCACCACCACGGGTAACTGCTTTTCCTGCGCCGCCATCGCCAGGGTCGCTTCCATGTCCGCCAAAATCGGTACTTCTAGCGGCCCACAGCCTGCTACTTCCCCCACATCTTGCCCCATGAGTGTCGGATTGCGATCGAGCGCTGCAATCAGGGTCATGTCTTCGGCTTGGGCGATCGCCTTAATGACCTCGCGCCCCATTTTTCCCGCCGCTCCGTTGACCACCACCGGAATTGGCGCTTGTGTTGTCATAGTTCTATCCTGTGTTGAAACATATCCGTTTCCCCATTGTTATGCGAAGTGCGGTGCAGTGCCAAATCCCCCATGAGCCTTGCGATGGAATCCCTCCGGTTACTGAGGGCTAGCCGATGGCTCCATCTCGCTAGGTAGGGGAGAAGATCCAGATTCAGGCAAGGCTCCGGGCGTGCTGCCCCGCTTGAGCAATACCGAAATGTCGTACAGCATAGTGCGATCGTTTTCCGTCCGAGCAGTAACGGCGATCGCCCGAATCGCTTCCACGTAACTACCCACCGACGGCGGCAGGGCGGGAATGGGGAAGGTATTTTGGCCATTGAAGAGGCGATCGATATCGGCAAAGAAATAGCCCACATTGCTGGTGGGTGCGAGAGCCGTAGCCGTGGTAAACAGAGGGTTTGCCGTGGCGAGAGAGGTTTCCGCCGTTACAGGCAGCACTGAGGTGGCACCGGGCGCACTCAACGACCAAAACGCCACGTCTTGGTCGAGCCAGCCCTGTTGTACCGTCAGGGCACCGGAGGGAGCCGTTAGCACTTTGGTGGCTTTGCCGTTGAGATCCTCTTCCGCCACGGTGTATTGATGGCGGCTAGTAAGCGCACTTTCCAGTTGAGCCATCGAAATTTCTGCGGCTTTGCGATCGCCCGCCTCGGCCAGAACCAGCACATTCAGATTGCCCGTTCCCCCATCGGGGCTACCCGACGCTAAGGCCAAGGCAAACTCCCCATTCATCCAGGGAATCAAATCTTGCTCAATGTTGATCCCGAGGGCGTTCTGAACACCATTGCGGAGATTTTCAGGATTGAGGGGACTGTTGGCGCTAATTTGGGACTGGGCATTGTAGGAATCCCACACGTCTTTGAAGCTACTGCCCGACAGCATGGTAAGGGTGCTAGCGGGGAGCAGACCCGGCATTTTGTCAGCAGAATTGCTGGTGGTGAGGCGGGTTTTGCTATCGGGATCGAGCCAGGTCACCGTTTGCAAGCGCACGCCTTCTGATTCCAGCGTCACGGTTGCCGCCAATCCCCGGCTTTCTGGAAACGAATCGCCAGAAATGGGTAGATTAGAAGCCGATGCCTCTGCAGCATCGCGGGTGGCCGGGAGATTCACGTAGGCTTGCAGGAAAGGCTGTTCCTCTACCATAATCATGGAGAGCGACTGACGATAGCCCGGAGTGTCTGCTAACGAGTCTCCCCCCTCTTGGGTATCGATCGCCTGTTCAAGGGCTTGCCCGTTGGGAGCCATGACCAGCAGGGAATTCTTTAAAACGGCGATCGCCATTGGCGTATCCCCCAACGTTTCCCGAATCGTGACGCCCTTGTACTCTCGCTCGGTGACCTCTCCCATCTGGTCCGCCCGATCCTTAAACACCTGCTGCGCCTGGTCTGGATCCGCAATGGGCATGACCAGCACCACATCCGACTCCGCATCTTCCTCTGCGGTGGCTGAGTCCGATGGCACTGTTTCAGCGTTCTCTGCCGACGACAAAAATCCGAGGGTGACGGTATCGCCAATCCAGGGAGCCACATCCCGCTTGTAGTCCAACCCGTGTGCCGTGAGGAGGCGATCGCGCCAGGCGGCCAAGCGCTCATCAAACAACGCCTGACTATCGGACGTACCAAAGGTGCGAAGCTGCTGCCATTGACGCTCATCCGTGGATAGGGAGAGGGTTACTACGGCCGTTTGGGGAATGACATCCGCTCCCACAGGCACATTCGCAGAGGACAGGATCGGCTTGTTTTGCAAGGTTAGCCACCCATAGGCCAGCGCGCCACCTGCCAAAAAGGCGATCGCTGTCCCTAGGGTTAAAAGCAGGATAGGTTTACGCTTTGCGGGTAATGATTTTGCCATGACCGGAGAACGCTTCATGCTGTTTTTTTAAAGATGGGAAGAACCAGAAATTAGTTATAACGTCAGACGACCCGATTGAGCCACGGGGGCACGCTGCACAGCCATGCTAAAACACGATTCATCCTAAGCGATATAGCTAGGCTTTACAACGACACCGATGGCAGAGTCCGCTGGGTTTAAAAACTCTTAATCTCTCAGGCGGGGGATGATTTCCCTTCAAACTCCAACAACCTTCTGCATTGAGTTCGCTATGCTGGAGGCAACGTTGGGGGATGCAAACCATGACCAACCCGCTGGATACAGTCAATGCCGTTCTGCCACCGGGGCCATCCCTCCATCCCACGCTGCAACTGCTGAACTGGATTGGCCGACCCACGGATTGGCGGGATGAGTGTGCCAACGCCTACGGAACCTGCTTTTTTCTCAAGCTGGGTCAGCTCTTACCTGCCGTCTTTTTTAGCGATCCCGATGCGGTGCAGACCATTTTCAAGGCCGATCCCTCTACCTTTGTCATTGGGCACAACAACAGTATCATTCGTCCGCTAGTAGGGGATGAATCGGTGATTTTGTTGGATGGTGATCGCCACCAGCGGCAACGACAGCTTCTCACCCCGCCGTTTCATGGCGATCGCATGCGTGCCTACGGGGAGCTAATTTGCGACATCACCCGCCAGGTTGGAAACCAGTGGACATCCCACCAGCCTTTTTCGGTGCGTCCCCAAATGCAGGACATTTCGCTGGAGGTGATTCTCAATGCTGTTTTTGGATTGAATGATATGGGCAGTGACAAAAGCCTCGATCCTGAGACTCTTGAGCGGATTCGGACGATCAAACACCTTATGCAGTCCTTACTCGAGGCGACGGGTTCCCCCCTCAGTTCAACCCTGCTATAGCGTTCCTACGTGATTTATGAAAAAGATGAGTTGTGAAATGTGCGCCC
>JACYMB010000196.1 GCA_015272205.1 Synechococcales cyanobacterium T60_A2020_003
AAGATATAGAGATCCCGTCCCTGAACGTAGGATAGCGCTCGGCGATAGAGTTGCCTAAACTGCTGTTCTGAGATCGGAACATTCGATTTATTCCAGTCAATATCATGCTCTGTACTGGCTTCTCTGACAATAAAGCGATCGGCAGGCGATCGCCCCGTATACTGCCCGGTTTCGACACACAGTCCACCATTGGAGGCCAGTTGACCTTCGCCACGAATGAGGGCATGTTCGACCAGTGCCGGAACGGGGAGATTGTAGTAGACCTGCCCTAGGTTTCGCATTCCGAGCTGTTCTAGCCCGTAGGTGCGCGATCGCTCACAAAAATTCAAGTTATCCGTTATCGTGACAGGGAAATTGAAATTTCTAGGAATAACGCCTGTAGGGGGTGGCACACATGCAGACTGATTTAACACAGTCTTTGAATCGTTAGAGCGACAATCATTCAATCGTTCTTGATGAGCATGTAGTTCAGTAGCCATTGAACGTCCTCCTAGAATGGGAACGGAAAAATTTCTGAAGCGAAATCTGGCACATTATGCGACGCAATCTCCTCAAAACAGTCATCACCAGTCTAAGCAGTCAACTGCATAAGGAGAAATAGCTGTAAGATTCCTGAGCTAGAACTCCTAGGCAACTTCAGGTTCTGCCAATTTTTGGTGCGCTTAATCAAACACTAGTTTCAACAACTCAATATCCAGAGCAAGCAAAGGTTAGAAGTCTATTCATCTTTTAACCGTCTTACAATCAATCCAAGCCACTACGGCAAGACAGCACCGTAACACACAACCCAAACAAAGCCATCGGCTTCCCTAAGACTAATCTAACCTTGTCCACGACAACCAGTTACAACGATATATCGCTCACATTCTCAAATATTTCATTTCGCTGAGAGCTACACTATCCGATCTAGATGATTCAATCGGAAACCAATCTAATGATGAGAGCGATTGCATTCCTTTTGCCTACCTAACTATCTTCAGTCTAAATGACAATCTATTCAGTCAATCCGTTTCGTTTACAAAATTAAAGAGATTTGGTTTTAAACTGTTACACGTTGAGGGGCTTTTAGCCATAAAAATGCTTTAAATAGCTTTATTTACTTCAGGAGTCAGCACAGCAAGGATTAGAAAGTTTTTTTAAACTTGAACAACTATTTTATTGTTAAACCAAGGACTTCAATCAAGACCTATCATCCAACTCTAAAACCAGATGGTTGCGTTAATCGATCTCATCAGGCGTGACTAATCAGGTGTGATCTGCCCCAACATACGGGTTGCAGTCTTGAAATCATAGGTCAACACAATAGGTCACCCCCCAAGCTTCCCTACATTGCTCCAATTCCCTCAGACTAGGAAGTGGCGATTAAGGTCAGGAAGTAGCAATTATGAGATTATGCTCGAAAAATCCACAGTAACCGTAAACAAATTGTTCCCATTCAAGCGGTAAAAGAAAGCATTAAATATAAAGAAAACAGTAAATAGTTACTGTTGTTACCAAAAAAGCTTCATGTGCCCATAGACACGGATTTTGATTAAAAGATATTAAGAATTTGGGCTTTGATTAAAAGATATTAAGAATCCGGGTGTTATATTCTGACAATTTCCTTAAAATCTACGCCTGTTCTTGATCTCATCCCTGAAAATTCATAGTCAGTATAGACTTAAGTATCTTCATCTCCGTCTCCTAATTCTGCTATTTTCTCAGCCAGCCATTTCAGAATATCCAGCATGAACAGCAATCAACTGCCACCCAAACAAGGACTGTACGACCCGCAATTTGAGCACGATGCGTGTGGGGTCGGATTTATTGTCCATATGAAAGGGATTGCATCCCATGACATTGTGGAAAGTGGTCTAACCATTCTCCAAAACCTGGAACACCGGGGGGCATGCGGTGCTGAAGCCAACACCGGGGACGGTGCTGGGATTTTGCTACAGGTTCCTGATACGTTTCTGCGTAAAGTGGCTGCCGTCGAAGGGATCACGCTGCCGCCGAAGGGGCAATACGGTGTTGGCATGATCTACGCTTCACCCGATCCGGCTCAGCGGGAACAAAGTCGCCGCCTGTTTGAACAGGTTGCCCACGAGTTTGGTCAGGCCGTGCTGGGTTGGCGAGATGTTCCCACCGACAATAGTTTGCTTGGTGAAACGGCAAAGGCTAGTGAACCCTTTATGCAGCAAGTCTTTATCCAGCGATCGCCCGATCTGGAAGACGATCTCGCTTTTGAGCGAAAACTCTACGTCATTCGTAAACACTCCTACGTCCTGATCCGCAAAGAGGGCAAGGTCGATCCGTGGTGGTATCCGGCCAGCATTTCCTGCCGCACGATGGTCTACAAAGGGATGCTGATGACGATGCAGGTGGGTGAGTATTATCCCGAACTGCACGATCCTGACATGGAGAGTGCGTTGGCGTTGGTTCACTCCCGCTTTAGCACCAACACCTTCCCCAGTTGGGAGCGATCGCACCCCTATCGCTACATTGCCCACAATGGCGAGATTAATACCCTGCGCGGCAACATCAACTGGATGCACGCTCGTCAGTCACTCTTTGAGTCCGATCTCTTTGGGGACGATCTCCAGAAGGCGCAACCTGTCATCAACATTGACGGCAGCGACTCCAGCATTTTCGATAATGCCTTAGAACTGTTGACCCTAGCAGGGCGATCGCTCCCCCATGCGGTGATGATGATGATTCCTGAACCCTGGACCGCCCATGAGTCTATGAGTCCAGAGAAAAAGGCATTCTACGAGTATCACTCCTGTCTGATGGAACCGTGGGATGGCCCTGCATCCATTGCCTTCACCGATGGCACGATGATGGGAGCCGTGCTCGATCGCAATGGTCTGCGTCCCTCTCGCTATTACGTCACCAAAGATGACCTCGTAATCATGGCATCGGAAGCAGGCGTGTTGCCCATTGAACCGGAACGGGTTGCCGCTAAAGGTCGCCTACAGCCCGGACGCATGTTCCTGGTAGACATGGAGCAGGGACGTATCGTTGCCGACGAAGAGATCAAGTCTCAAATTGCCACAGCCCAGCCCTATCGCGAATGGCTGGATCAGCACTTGGTGGATCTCGCCCAACTTCAGGATGGGGAAGGACTTCAGAGGGTTGAGCCTGGGCGTTTGATTCAGCGTCAAACCGCGTTTGGATACACGTTTGAGGATCTACGTCTGTTGCTAACGCCGATGGCGCGAGATGGCGTTGAGGCGATTGGCTCGATGGGAACAGATACACCCCTAGCGGTGCTTTCCGATCGCCCCAAACTGCTATACGACTATTTCCAACAGCTCTTTGCCCAGGTTACTAATCCTCCCATTGACTCCATCCGGGAGGAGATTATTACCTCAGCGGAAACCACGATTGGTTCAGAGCGTAACCTGTTGAAACCTGAACCGGAAAGCTGCCACCTGATCAAGCTGAAAACACCGATTCTGACCAATGAGGAATTGGCAAAGCTCAAGGCCGTTAACGAAGATGGGTTTAAGTCCATTACGATTCCAATTCTGTTTAACCCCAAAGAGGGAGTAGACAGCGTTGAGCGAGTCATGGCGGAGATCTTTGCGAAGGCGGATCAAGCGATCGCCGATGGAGTTAGTATTCTGATTCTGAGCGATCGCGGCATTGACTACGATCATGCCGCGATTCCAGCCCTTCTCGCCATTTCGGGTCTGCACCATCACCTGATTCGCAGCGGTACCCGCACCCGGGTTGGGTTGGTTTTGGAATCGGGCGAACCTCGTGAAGTCCACCACTACGCTACCCTCATCGGCTATGGCTGCGGTGCGATCAATCCCTACCTCGCCTTTGAAACCTTAGATGACATGATCCAGCAACGCTTGTTGGTGAACGTAGACTATCCCACAGCCTGCAAAAACTATATCAAATCTGCGACTAAGGGCGTGATTAAGGTTGCATCGAAGATTGGGATCTCGACGCTGCAAAGCTATCGTGGCGCACAGATCTTTGAGGCGATCGGCCTAAATCAATCCGTCATCGATCAATATTTCACCTGGACGGCCTCTCGGATTGCGGGCGTTGACCTAAATGTGATTGTTGAAGAGGCGGTGCTACGTCATCATCACGCTTTCCCAGATCGCGAAGTCAATGGACGCAACCTAGATGTGGGGGGCGAATACCAGTGGCGGAAGGAAGGAGAAGCCCATCTCTTTAGCCCGGAAACTATCCACTCGTTGCAACGCGCCGTGCGCGAGAATAACTATGATCTCTTTAAGCGGTACGCCAGCTTAGTCAACGAACAGAATCAAAAGTTCTTCACCCTACGCGGATTGCTCCAGTTCAAGGAACGGCAGCCTATCCCCATTGAGGAAGTCGAACCGATCGAAGCAGTCATGGCTCGGTTTAAGACGGGTGCCATGAGCTACGGTTCCATCTCGAAAGAGGCACATGAGACACTGGCGATCGCCATGAATCGGATTGGTGGCAAATCCAATACGGGCGAGGGCAGCGAAGATCCTGAACGGTATACCTGGACGAACGAACACGGAGACTCGAAAAATAGCGCCATTAAACAGGTGGCATCCGGTCGCTTTGGCGTGACCAGTCTCTATCTCACCCAGGCACGAGAGATCCAGATCAAAATGGCTCAGGGTGCAAAACCTGGAGAGGGCGGACAGCTTCCTGGAAAGAAAGTCTATCCCTGGATTGCCAAGGTACGCCACTCTACCCCCGGTGTGGGTCTAATCTCACCCCCACCCCACCACGACATCTATTCCATCGAAGACCTTGCGGAACTGATCCACGACCTCAAGAACGCCAACCGCAGCGCTCGGATCAGCGTCAAACTGGTTTCTGAGGTGGGGGTCGGTACGATCGCCGCGGGTGTAGCCAAAGCCCATGCTGACGTCGTGCTGATCTCCGGCTTTGATGGTGGGACGGGAGCCTCGCCCCAAACCTCGATCAAACACGCTGGATTACCGTGGGAATTGGGACTGGCGGAGACTCATCAAACGCTGGTATTGAACAACCTTCGCTCTCGGATTGCTGTCGAAACGGATGGTCAGATGAAGACCGGACGGGATGTAGTAGTTGCCGCTCTCCTGGGCGCTGAAGAATTTGGCTTCTCTACGGCTCCCCTAGTGTCGATGGGCTGCATCATGATGCGGGTTTGCCATCTCAACACCTGTCCTGCCGGAATTGCCACCCAAGATCCTCAGCTACGCGAGAGCTTTGTTGGTGAGCCAGAGCATGTTGTCAACTTTATGACCTTCCTGGCCCAGGAAGTGCGAGAGCTAATGGCTCAGCTTGGCTTCCGCACCCTGAATGAAATGATCGGTCGTACCGATGTGCTGGAACCGAAACAGGCGATCGCCCACTGGAAAGCCAAAGGCATCGATCTCTCTAAGATTCTTTACCAGCCAGAGGTGAGTCCAGAGATCGGTCGCTATTGCCAGATCCCTCAGGATCATGGTCTAGAAAAGTCCTTGGACATGACCATTCTGCTGGATCTCTGTCAGCCTGCCATTGAACGCGGTGAATCCGTCAAGGCCACGGTTCCTATCAAGAATATTAATCGAGCGGTGGGAACGATCCTGGGCAACGAACTCACCAAACGCCATTGGCACGGACTCCCCGAAGATACCGTCCATCTCCACTTCCAGGGCAGTGCTGGACAAAGCTTTGGAGCCTTTGTGCCCAAGGGAGTCACGATGGAACTGGAAGGGGACACCAACGACTATTTCGGTAAAGGACTCAGCGGCGGCAAACTAATCCTTTATCCCCCGAAAGAATCCACCTTTGTCCCTGAAGAGAACATCATTGCGGGCAACGTCGCTCTCTATGGCGCAACCTCTGGCGAAGTCTACATTCGCGGTATCGCCGGAGAACGCTTCTGTGTTCGCAACTCTGGCGTAAATGCCGTGGTGGAAGGCGTAGGCGACCACGGTTGTGAATATATGACGGGGGGTAAAGTGGCTGTTCTAGGCGCAACTGGACGGAACTTTGCAGCAGGGATGAGTGGCGGTGTCGCGTACGTTCTAGACGAGCAAGGAGACTTCGCAAACCACTGTAACTGTCAAATGGTGGATCTAGAAAGCCTCGATGATCCCGAAGAGATTGCCGAACTCCACCAGATGGTCCAAAACCATGCCAAGTACACCAACAGCCAACGGGCGATCGCCATTTTGGACCACTGGGATGCCATGATTCCTAAGTTTGTGCGGGTGATGCCGAGGGACTACAAACGAGTGATTCAAGCGCTCAAGAATGCCCTGGCATCGGGGCTAAGCGGCGACGAAGCCCTCAATGTCGCCTTCGAAGAAAACGCCCGCGATGTTGCCCGCGTTGGCGGCAGCTAACCTTCCTGCGTTGTCACTTTCCACTGTCGAGAGAGGCAACGCTCCCCCATTTATCTCTCTGCCCACGACTACGACATACCGCAAACGCAACTATGGGAAAACCAACTGGCTTTATTGAATATCTCCGCGAACTGCCCTTAGAAGTCAACCCGGGCGATCGCGTTGGCAACTGGGACGAGTTCCACCTTTCCATGCCCGAAGAGAAACTCCAGATTCAGGGCGCACGCTGCATGGACTGCGGCACCCCCTTCTGCCATACCGGACATATTATCAGTGGCATGGCGAGTGGTTGTCCCATTAACAACCTGATTCCAGAATGGAATGATCTTGTCTATCGGGGACTCTGGGAAGAAGCCCTCGATCGCCTCCACAAAACCAACAACTTCCCCGAATTTACTGGGCGGGTTTGTCCGGCTCCCTGTGAAGGCGCTTGTGTTTTGGGTATTCATAACCCGCCTATCACGATCAAAAATATTGAATATTCCATTGCCGAAAAAGGCTGGGATGAAGGCTGGATCACCTCTCATCCCCCCGAAAAACGGACAGGAAAGAGAGTCGCGGTGGTGGGATCTGGGCCAGCGGGATTGTGCGCGGCTGCCCAGTTGAACACTGCCGGACACTGGGTTACGGTCTTTGAACGCGCCGATCGCCCCGGTGGACTGCTGATGTACGGCATTCCCAACATGAAACTCGATAAAGAGAAAGTCGTTCTCCGTCGGCTGGCTCTCTTAGAAGAGGAAGGCGTGAAGTTCATCTGCAATACCGAAGTGGGCAACGATCTGCCCGTGGAAACCTTGCTCAACGACTTTGATGCCGTCGTGCTGTGTACGGGTTCAACCCGCCCCAGAGATCTCCCCATTGAAGGCCGCGATCTCAAAGGCATCCACTTTGCCATGGAGTTCCTGACCGGAAATACAAAAGCATTGTTGGATCACCATAAAAACGGCAGCTTCATCTCGGCAGCAGGCAAAGATGTCGTGATCATCGGCGGCGGCGATACAGGCACCGACTGTGTGGGAACCTCAATTCGTCACGGATGCAACAGCGTCGTACAAGTCGAGATCATGCCCAAACCCCCAGAGGTGCGAGCCGCCAATAATCCCTGGCCGGAATATCCCAAAATCTACCGCATGGACTACGGCCAAGAAGAAGCTGCCGCCCGGTTTGGCAGCGATCCGAGGGGCTATCTCACCACTGCCACCCAGTTTGAAGGGGATGAAAGCGGTCATGTCAAAGCGGTTCACACCGTTGAAGTCCAATGGGATCGGGACGACAGTGGACGCTTCATTCCGAACCCCATTCCGGGAACGGAAAAGGTACTACCGGCTCAGCTAGTCCTCTTGGCAATGGGTTTCCTAGGGCCAGAACAACCGTTGCTCGATGCCTTGGGTGTTGAAAAAGATGCCCGCAGCAACATCAAAGCCGACGAGGGCAGCTACACCACCAGCATTCCCGGTGTCTTTGCCGCAGGGGATTGTCGTCGGGGACAAAGTCTGGTGGTGTGGGCCTTTAACGAGGGTCGTGGTGCTGCACGAGAGTGCGATCGCTACCTCATGGGCAGTACCGATCTGCCCTAGCGGAAACCGACTA
This sequence comes from Synechococcales cyanobacterium T60_A2020_003, assembly GCA_015272205.1. Taxonomy (NCBI): domain Bacteria; kingdom Bacillati; phylum Cyanobacteriota; class Cyanophyceae; order Synechococcales; species Synechococcales cyanobacterium T60_A2020_003. The sequence continues at coordinate 7,911 of JACYMB010000196.1, forward strand.
AATTAACCGTTCATGATTTGGAGAATTACGATATGACCTCAGCATCTGACCATCCTTCTCCGGAGAAGGTCTGCGAAGAACTGGAACAACTCGTCCAAGATGACCAAATTGACCCCGTGACCGGTGCAGCTTATCGTCAAGATGCCCAGGATGTCCTTGCGGATCCAGAGGTAAGTCTACCGCTACGGCAAGCGGTGGCCGATCGCCTCCAAGAGGCCAACCACCAGCTCGAAAAACGCACTGTTGGCAAAGAAGACAGTTACTAAGCCACTCATTGGAGGGAGATTCTATAAATTGGCGATCAGTCTGTGATAAAAGAGTGAAATCAAGGCAATTTCACCCTTTTCTTCTGTAGTCTCCCTCCAATAACGGCACGTGAGCCACTATAATGTGCAGTGCCGATACGAACATTACTGACTGTTCATGCTACGGGAATGCAAACAATTGTGTTCCAATGTTTAAGCTAACGTACATATTCCATCGTTCTCAATGATTCCCCACTAGGATAAGAGGGTAGAGATAACCATACTTAACCTCTACCTAAACTCTTAGGAGGATAGTGATCATGCAAGTTGAACGCCCTAATGCTGTACCTTTGACGAAAGAAGAACTCAGTGACTTAGACTCGTTAAGAGCACTCGTTGAAAAAGCTGTTAATGATGGGATTTTAACCGCAGACGAGAATCAGTCAATTAAGCGTTGTTTGTGGAAAGATGGCAAAGTGAGTCCTCAAGAGCTCGAGATTATTCAAGCTCTTGTTTGGGATAAAGTGCAGACGGGTGAACTGATGTATAGTTGGTAGATTAAGTACTGTGCGGTCTTACCGAAGATGGATTGAGGCGACTGAGAATCCCTTCTCTCAGCTCCTGTTTGTAATATCGTTGCTATTCATTACAACCTCCTTTGCGAATTCATCAAGATTGAGCGCTACTAGCATTACTCTCTTGTTTTTTGCAGTCCTTGGGCTTTGTTGCATGATTAGAAAAACGGTCAGGTTCGCCTTGAGAATGTCCTGGTATTAACCTTCAACCTTGTAGCTATCGGGTTTAACGATCTGAATCAT
>JACYMB010000197.1 GCA_015272205.1 Synechococcales cyanobacterium T60_A2020_003
CTCATCTGAATTCTGCTTGCTGCTTTCCTTTTTGGATCAATTGGATAAAGTCGAGCTTAGCTCAATGGGTAATGTTTTAGTTTTTGCGGGTGATTCTACGTGGGTTTGACCTATGCCAACTCGTCGCACTGCGCCAGCCTGATGAGTTTATACCGTAAATTCCCTGACAGAAAAAACTTAATCATGAATCTTGCTGCTGCTTATTCCGATCGGCGGGGTAGAATCGCATCGTGGCATGACTCTCATTGACGGTCAGAATAATTGACGGTCAGAGATCCATAGCCATTAACCTTCTCATGACGAAAGAGTTATGCGATGCTGGATCGTATGTCTTACGATGTTCACTTTGTTGGATGCCACGCTTCATAGGTAAGATTAAAGACTGCGTGTTGCCGTCCCCATGAATTAACAGGGGCAGCGCTCTGCAATCGTAACCCGCATTAGTTTCAATTAAGTCAGGCAGGATTGACCAATGGATGACAAATTAATGTTGATGATTCCCGGACCGACTCCTGTTCCGGAGCGTGTGCTGTTGGCAATGGCACGGCATCCTATGGGGCACCGGAGTGCTGATTTCAGCGCCATCATGGCGGAGGTGACTGCAAATTTAAAGTGGCTGCACCAAACTCAAAATGATGTGCTGATTCTGGCCGCTAGCGGGACTGGTGCAATGGAAGCAGGCATTACTAACTTCCTGAGTCCGGGCGATCGCGTCCTCTGTGGCTGTAATGGTAAATTTGGCGAACGCTGGGCGGAACTGGGCGACGCTTACGGTCTATCCGTAGAACGGATTACGGCAGAGTGGGGTAAGCCTCTCAATCCGGCTGACTTTGAAGCAACCCTACAAGCGGATACTGATAAGACAATCAAAGCCGTCATTATGACCCATAGCGAAACCTCTACAGGGGTTTTGAACGATCTGAAGCGGATTAACGATGCGGTGAAAGCCCACGGAAATGCGCTGATGATTGTAGATGCGGTGACGAGTCTAGGGGCTGTTCATCTGCCTGTGGATGAGTGGGGCATTGACGTTGTTGCATCGGGTTCCCAAAAGGGGTACATGATCCCCCCAGGACTGGGGTTTGTGGCGGTGAGCGATCGCGCCTGGGAAGCCTACAAAACGGCCAAGCTACCCCGTTTTTATTTAGATCTGGGCAAGTATCGCAAAGATGCCGTCAAGAATAGCACTCCCTTTACTCCTCCCGTGAATTTGTTCTTCGGTCTTCAGGCCGCATTACAAATGATGAAAGCGGAAGGGTTGGAGTCTATCTTTGCTCGCCACACGCGCCAGATGAACGCGACCCGTGCTGCCGTGAGTGCACTGAACTTGCCCCTGTTTGCCCCAGAGGGTGCATCGAGTCCTGCGATTACGGCGGTTATGCCCCAAGGCGTAGAGGCCGAAGGCATTCGCTCTACGATGAAGAAGCAGTTTGATATTGCGTTGGCAGGCGGACAGGATCACTTGAAGGGCAAGATCTTCCGCATTGGGCATTTAGGCTTTGTGAGCGATCGCGATATCTTGACAGCCATTGGTGCTCTTGAGGCATCTCTACAAAGTTTGGGATATAGCAACTTCACGCCAGGTGCAGGGATTACGGCGGCGGCGAAGGCCCTTTACTAACCTCAACGGAATGTGTACCGTACCGTACTGGCTAAGTTAGCCTACCTAGTTCCAGGAGCCTAAAACAGAGAGCGCAGGACATATCCTGCGCTCTCAAGCATTGTAGAACTGAGTAGTAGTCTGCATAGGTCGCGATCCTGTAACAAAAACAGTACAGTCAATAACTCGACAAATCGCAGATTTAGGAGGTTTGTGCCGTTTCTAACCAATCAAAAATGCGGTCAAGCTGCTCCAGTGTTACAAGTCCGTACTTCCACAAAACCATCGGCAGAGGGCCTGGATCCTGCTCAACATGGCGGAGAGCCATTGCTAACGACGATGATGAAATCGCGAGATCGTCCTGTAGAAACTTCAGAAAACGAGCATAGGTTGTTGGAGTCATTGAGTTTCTCACCTCCTAGTGGAAAAATTAGTCTCCATTGTGTCGTGGCTTTTTTTCTCAGGTTCAGGACAGCAGCCACTTTTTAATTTGTCCTTCACCGTATTTCACCGCAAGATAGAACGCCCAGAAGAGATCAGGATCACAGTTTCAATGAATCTTAATACTCTGTTTGAGTTCTTAAACTTGACTGTGTAGCTAAATGCTTCGCCATTAGCTTATTGATCTGCAACAACAGACATAACCTAGGGGAGAAGTATCTAGATTCATCGCACCCAATGAGCAAACACCTTGCCAAGCGCGAAAATCGCAGACTCACGACTCGCTCTTGAGTAAAACCATCAAGGAATTGATGAACACAGTATTTTCATCCCCCAACCATTGCGTGGGAAGCCTCGCTGAAAACCCACTCACATCGAGTGGGTTTCTTTTGCCTAGAGGTTGACCGGATTGCGTCAAGGGCGATCGCCTCTCAGCGACAAAATGACACAATCGACCGACCAAGGCTAAGTGTTTATCCCCTCAACGAGAAGTTCAGCAGCAGATGCACGGATAGTGATCTGAAGAACTCTGCCCATTGAAGCTTGAATAGCGCTTAACGTCTTCAGCAAAATTACGACACTCGTGAATAGTGCCCACGCTTCATCCTGCGTACTTGTGACATTAGCTTCTGTGAATATCTCAATTCACTAATGTTGAGTAGCAATAATGACATTATGCTTAAGCCCCTAACCTTAGCAAAGCTTCGTAAACTTGTACAGAGTTTTTCGCACTCATTTCACTCTGAAAGGGGCTGGACTCATAAAAATTTTAGATTTGCTTAATATTTGCCCACCCATTCGTTCAGTTTATAGCTGGGATTGGGGATAAACCCAATCGTTGTTGGGCAGTTGAAAAGACGATTTGCCTAGTTAGAGGGCAGATCTTCAATCACGAGGCGATCGCCTTCCTGGATGCCAAGCTCTGCGGCTCGTCCACCCCGCAATTCTAGGACTTGGTTGACCATCGCATCAGGCCCATAGGTCGGACAGGTTGGCGTTGTGCAAGGGGGAACATCGGCGGCGATCGCCACCACTTCCCCGTCCTGCATAAACACCATGTCCAGGGAAATAGGCACATTTTTCATCCAAAATCGAGCTACACGCGGTGTGTTAAACAGAAAGAGCATGCCCCGATCGTCTGCCAACTCCGTCCGAAACATGAGCCCCGTAGACTGTTCTTGCGGCGTTCTGGCAACTTCAAGCTGAATCACCTGATCCGCAATGGTGACCTGTGCGGAAACGTCCAATGCTTGCCCTGTCGTCGGCATACCTTGCGCTGTGATGATAGATTGTGCGGATTCGTCTACGGTAGGCTCGCTCGCACTTAGGCTTCCACATCCTAGAAGCCCCACGCTCAAACCGATGGCGATCGCCCCAGCCATATAGTGATAGTTACGCATCATGGTTGCTCAGAAACGTTTGATATTCCATATACTGACTGCTTAGAAGAATTTCGAGAGCGGATGTTCCATAGGGATTTAAGGTATGCGTCTACCTTGCGTCGGCAGGGCAGATGAGGCTCTCTAGGTCTCTCGCATGACGTAGCCTACCCCCCGCACGGTTTGAATCAACCGCTTTTCGCCATCATCCTCAATTTTGAGGCGCAGATAGCGAACGTATACCTCTATCACGTTGGATTCCCCCATGAAATCGTACCCCCAGACGTTCTCCAAAATTTGTTCGCGCGTGAGAACTTCCCGTGGGTGCTCCATTAGATATTTCAACAACTCGAACTCTTTCATGGTAAGTTCGATGACCCGTCCATTGCGTAATGCTTGGCGTGTCGAAAGGTCTAAAACCAGATCGGCAAAGCGAAGTTGTTCGGCATTGGTAACATCTGGCTGCAGGTAGAGGTTGACCAGTTTTAAGAAATCATCACTGCGATAGGGTTTCAAGAAATAATCGTCTGCCCCAGCGTCAATACACGCAACCCGATCTTCCACCGAATCGCGTGCCATGAGCAGAATCACAGGCGTGCGAATCCCTCCACTACGCAAGTTGCGGCATAGTGACAACCCTGACTCACCGGCCAGCATTCGATCAATCACAATGAGCGCAGGCTGGTAGTCCTTGGCTTGTCGTAATCCATGTTCTGCATCAGGAGCGATCGCCGTGTTATAGCCCGCTTCGCGCAAATCTTGGCTGATTTGTCCGGCGAGGGTTTCGTCGGTTTCGATGAGCAAAACCCTTGGATTGAGGTCGGGAGACGTCGCATTCATGCTAGAAGAACTCAGAGATGAAGGATGCCTCGTTGCATTATAGGGCTGAAACGAAACGTCCGACTGATTTCTTCAGGGTTCGTTGTTACGGGTTGTTCTGGGGAGGCATTGGCATCTCTTGTGCCAACGGTTTTTGGGGCATCTGTTCTTGAAGATAGTGTTCTAAATCTTCTGTGGCTTCCTTCAGAACCCTGACCATTCCATCATCGTTATTTTCACGCCCCATTGGAGAGACGGAAGCATCAGAAGCGCTTTCGGGCGATCGCTCGTCCTGCAATGGCGCTGTAAACGTAGATTCCAACGCCTCAAGCGACTGTAGAAACTCAGCCATTGCCGCTTGGCGCAAGTTTTGCTGGTTCTGATTCATGGTGCTTGACTCCTAGCAAGAAGCGTTGAAACAAACAATTCAGGTTGAGAGAACGACGCATACGGCCTCAGTCCCTATTGCACCCATACCGTAACTTACAATTTGCAAAGATGACTGTGAATCCGCATTTAGCGCATCGCGATCGCCTGTAAAATAAACAATTGGTTACTTTGGATTTAGGGCTAACAACCTGGAAATGATCGACGTTTGATGATGAAGCCCAACTTAGATCTTGATCTCAGTATTCCCGTATTGATGAAAATCGCACCCTGATTGACTGACAAAACTCACACAACCCTGATTCTCTCGTAGGTTGGGTGAGCGCTAGCGTAACCCAACAGAATATAGGCTAGAGTTGGGTTCCACGTTGTTTCACCCAACTTACTAAAAAAGATTTGTCAGTCAACCAGAATCGCACCACCCTTGCTATCGCTTCCAAGAATACGTAATACCCCTTCATTAACGGTTTGCAGCTCATACCAACGGCAAATAAGCTCAGATCTTGCTCCATATTTGTCAGTTTGTAGGCTTGCGTCACTCAGGCTCCCGCAATCTGCGTTAAAACAGGGTAAGCGTTCGATGTAAGCTTCTCAACGGGTGTTGTTTAATGCACCCCCCACGGTTGAGAATGTATCAGGGCAATTTGGGAGGATACGATGGTGAGTCACGGATTTGATTACGACCTCATTATTATTGGTGCTGGCGTTGGTGGTCATGGAGCCGCTATCCATGCCGTAAGCTGCGGTTTGAAGACGGCAATTGTTGAAATGGCTGAAATGGGGGGAACCTGCGTTAACCGGGGCTGTATTCCCTCGAAGGCGCTGCTTGCTGCATCGGGTCGCGTTCGGGAGTTACGCGACGAGCACCATTTGAAGACGTTGGGCATCCAAATCGCCAATGTTTCTTTTGAGCGTCAGGCGATCGCCGATCATGCCGCTAACATTGTCGGCAAAATCCGTGGGGATATGACCAATAGCCTCAAGCGTTTGGGTGTCGATACCATCCAAGGCCGGGGAAAGTTGGCAGGCTCCCACAAGGTTTCCGTTGAAACGGCAGCGGGAGAGATTAATGTAACCGCTCAAGACATCATCCTTTCCCCCGGTTCTGTTCCCTTCGTGCCACCCGGGATTGAGATTGACGGCAAAACAGTTTTCACCAGCGACGACGCTTTGAAACTAGAGTGGCTGCCCTCCTGGATTGCCATCATTGGGAGCGGCTACATCGGTCTAGAGTTTGCCGATATTTATTCGGCCTTGGGCTGTGAGATCACCTTGATCGAAGCCCTGGATCAACTGATGCCAGGATTCGATCCCGACATTGCGAAGCAGGCCAAGCGAGTCTTGATCGATCCACGAGACATCGAAACGCGGGTCAGCGTCCTTGCTACCAAGGTCATCCCCGGCTCTCCGGTTGTGATTGAACTCAGCGATGCCAAAACGAAGGAAGTCGTAGAAGTTCTAGAAGTGGATGCCTGTCTTGTCGCCACTGGACGAATTCCGGCGACGAAGAATCTTGGTCTGGAGTCTGTGGGCGTTGAAACCGATCGACGGGGCTTTATTCAGGTGGATGACTCTATGGCCGTTGTCCTGGATGGGGAGCCGATTCCCCATCTGTGGGCCATTGGCGATGCCACGGGCAAGATGATGCTGGCGCACGCCGCCTCTGCCCAAGGGATCGCGGTTGTAGAAACCATTTGTGGGCGCGATCGCACCGTGAACTATCGCAGCATTCCTGCCGCCGCCTTTACCCATCCAGAGGTCAGTTTTGTAGGGCTGACGGAACCCGCCGCCAAGGAGCTAGCCGACGCAGAAGGATTTGAGATTGCCAGTGTCCGCTCCTATTTCAAGGGCAACTCAAAGGCGATCGCGGAAGGCGAAACGGAAGGGATTGCCAAGGTCATTTACCGCAAAGATACAGGCGAAATCCTAGGCGCGCACATTATCGGCCTCCATGCCTCAGACCTGATTCAAGAAGCAGCAAATGCGATCGCTGAACAGCGCTCTATCCACGACCTCGCCTTCTTAGTCCACACCCATCCCACCTTGTCTGAGGTATTGGATGAGGCCTACAAGCGTGCCCTTTCGACCACTCACTAAGCTAATTCTGCGTGCTTCGTTATGAAAATTCGCCGTCGTCCACCGAACCCATCCGTTGCCGTCGAAAGCCTGTGCTATCAGATTTCAACTCCCGATGCTGAACCCCAGCATATTTTGGAGGAAATCGTATGGCATAAGGAAAAAGAGGTTGATCTCTATCGCGAAAAGCTGCCGCTGCGAGAACTGCAAAAGCAAATGCGGGATGCTGTCCCAACTCGCAATTTCCTCGCCGCATTACAGCAATCTGTGCGACAGCCTGCCCTCATCGCCGAAGTAAAGAAAGCGTCCCCCAGCAAAGGCGTCATTCGGGCAGATTTTGACCCGGTAGCGATCGCCCAATCCTATGCGGCTGGAGGGGCAGCCTGTATCTCAGTTCTCACCGATCAGCGATTTTTTCAGGGCAGTTTCGAGTACCTAACCCAAATTCGTGCCGCTGTTGATATCCCCCTGCTTTGTAAGGACTTCTTGATTTATCCCTATCAAATCTACAAAGCACGTCTAGCTGGGGCAGATGCCGCCCTGTTGATCGCGGCTATCCTGTCAGATAAAGACTTGCAATATTTTCTGAAGATTATCAACAGCATCGGCATGACTGCCCTGATTGAAGTGCATACGCTTGAAGAACTAGATCGGGTGTTGCAATTAGAAGGCGTCAAGCTGATTGGTATTAACAATCGCAACCTAGAAGATTTCTCTGTGAGTTTAGACACAACATGCCAGTTATTATCTGCCCGCATGCAGGAGCTCAAAGCACAGAACATCCTAGTTGTGTCTGAGTCTGGCCTGCACACCTATGCCGACCTCAATGTTGTTCAGCAAGCTGGAGCCCATGCCGTTCTAGTCGGGGAATCTCTCGTGAAGCAAGCGGATCCCAAAGCGGCCATTGCAGAGCTTTACGGCGAGTCCTAGGGTAGTGGCACGGATATCTTCTTCCTCCGCCTTGACCATCGTAGATTTCCTGTTATGCTATTCGATCAGTACGTTGATCAATCGTTGAGTCCACAGCATTGTGACACCAAAACGAATTGGGTACTGTTCGACTGAGATATGCCTTTTCACGACCACCTACCTCTACCTAAATCCGACGGATGGAGTGCATCCATTCGCTACACTTCCCATCGGTTCATCTGTTCATAATTTTGCTAGGCATAACCTCAATGGAATCCATTCCTCTTCCATCTCACATTCACTATGAATTACTGTTACAACTGCTAGAACGGCAGACCGTAGCGGTAATTGGACAAGATCCGCATTTGCGCGACCAGCTTCACGAACTTATTGTGACGTTACGTAAAGCCCGAACCCAGCAAAAGCAGTTAGAGGAAAATTGCCAAAGAGCGGGAATATCGGTTGAATACCATTGGTCACTCAATACTCAAACTGTTCCAGAAATAACGTCTTCAGAATGCTGAAGTAACGTAGTTTTTCCGACTAGCTTCTGCGGTTTGTCTATTGAGCAACTGATATCGATACAAAACTCAGGTTGACAATATAGCCAAGCGTTACGGATAATTAGAATTTGTGAAAACTTTGGCTTTGGCAGATCATTGGCTAACGTTGTTGTAATTGGTGCTCAATGGGGCGACGAAGGGAAAGGCAAAATTACTGATTTGCTAAGCAAATCAGCCGATGTTGTGGTTCGGTATCAAGGCGGTGTGAATGCGGGTCATACTGTAGTCGTGAAGGATCAAACCTTCAAGCTGCATTTGATTCCATCGGGCATTCTCTACCCCAATACGGAGTGCATTATCGGTGCTGGTACCGTTATTGACCCCGAAAAACTGATTGAGGAGTTGGATCGCCTCGAAGCCTTGGGCGTTACAACCTCCAACCTTGTCATTTCTGAAACTGCTCACGTTACCATGCCGTACCATCGGCTGATTGACCAAGCTGCGGAAGAGCGTCGTGGCAATCGCCGCATTGGTACAACTGGTCGGGGGATTGGCCCAACCTACGCTGACAAGTCTGAGCGCACTGGGATTCGGATGATGGATTTGATGAATCCAGATGAAATGCGCGAACAGATTCAGTGGACGGTGGAGTATAAGAATGTCATTCTTGAAAAGCTGTACGGTTTGCCTCCCCTCAATGCGGACGATGTCATCGAGAGTTATACTCAGTACGCTGAACGGCTACGGCCTTACGTAGATGACAGCTCCCTGCGCATTTTTGATGCTGTGTGTCAGCGGCGGAATATTTTGTTTGAGGGCGCACAGGGAACGCTGCTGGACTTAGATCACGGTACGTATCCCTATGTCACCTCATCTAATCCAGTTGCGGGTGGTGCTTGTGTAGGCGCTGGCGTAGGGCCAACGATTATTGACCGCGTGATTGGGGTTGCCAAAGCCTACACCACTCGTGTTGGTGAGGGTCCTTTTCCAACAGAGCTCAATGGTTCGGTGGGTGAACTGCTTTGCGATCGCGGAGCTGAGTTTGGTACAACCACGGGGCGGCGGCGGCGGTGTGGCTGGTTTGATGCTGTCATTGGGCGGTATGCGGTTCGTATTAACGGTCTGGATTGTCTTGCGATCACAAAACTCGATGTGCTGGATGAGCTAGACGAAATTAATGTATGTGTTGCATACAACATTGATGGGCAGATCTGCAAGGATTTTCCAAGCAGCGCGCGTCGCTTTGCGAGCTGCACTCCCGTCTACAAAACAGTACCTGGCTGGAAGCAGTCCACGTCCCATTGCCGTTCGCTGGATGAGTTACCTCAACAAGCGCTTGACTATCTCAAGCTGTTGGCAGAGTTAATGGAAGTTCCCATTGCCATTATTTCCCTGGGAGCGAGTCGGGATCAAACCATCATTGTGGAAGACCCGATTCACGGCCCTAAACGTGCCTTGTTGTACAGTGGAGAATCATCACCGATGGACGTGCTACGGACATAGACTGTGCCCAGCGGTTAGTTTTCTCCAAGAACAGGGCTAAAGATCTGCATATTTCTTGTATTTAGATTGATTTTTTGAGGGTATTGATCATGGAAGCAACGCTTGAGTGTCAAAAACGGACTCCCGGCAGCAAACCAAATGCGCTGCGTCGTCAAGGTTTAATTCCTGCTTCGTTGTATGGCCATAACGGTACGGAATCGGTTGAGATTATCGTTAACGAACGTGATGCAGCCGCACTCCTGCGTAGAGGCCACGGTGAAGGAAGTAAAGTGCAACTGAGCGTTCCGGAGATGTCTTGGAGTGGCCCAGTCGTCATTCAAGAGGTTCAAGCCCATCCTTGGAAGGGATTCCTGTACCATTTGAGCTTCTATGCAGGCTCGAAGGCTTAGGTACTTTAGATAAGCAGCCGATCGCCTTTTCCTTGGCGACATCCTTAGGTATTGATTGCTTATTTCTAAACAGGTTGAGCCAGGATTTTTCCTGGCTTTTTTTGCGATCGCCCATTGTGCGAGACATGAGCGATTTTTTATCTGTTGCTAATTAAGGCTTTTGAATCATGGCAGACGCGACCCTTCCCCCGCTAATTGTGCAAATGCAGCAACCGGATTTTTACCCTCATCCGGTACAGCAGCCTATTCGCCTGATCCAAACCCACATCTCCTACATTCTGCTCACGGGTGACTATGCCTATAAAGTCAAAAAGCCGCTGAATTTTGGATTTCTAGATTATTCAACCCTTGAAAAGCGTCGGCATTTTTGCCATGAGGAATTGAGGCTCAATCAACGGGCAGCGAAGGAACTCTATTTGGATGTGCTTGCAGTAGCGCAACGGGGCGATCGCTTTGAGTTTACGAATAACGAAGCAGAGGCCGTCGAGTTTATCGTTCAGATGCGCCAGTTTCCCCAAGAAACCTTACTCAGCGCTATGTTTGAGCGGGGCAAACTGACCGAAACCCACGTTGTTGAACTGGCTAAAACCATTGCAGCGTTTCACCAGTCGGCTATCAGTAACGATTACATTCGCACGTTTGGAGAAGTGTCCCAAATTCGGCAGGCGTTTGATGAAAACTACGAGCAAACGCAGAACTATATTGGAGGCCCTCAAACTCAGGAGCAATTTGACGAAACTCGCGCTTACAGCGATCGCATTTTTCAGGAACAAACCGAGCGTTTCCAAGAGCGCATTCGTCAAGGCTGGATTCGCGAATGCCACGGCGATCTACATCTGGGTAATATCTGCTACTGGCGCGATCGCTTTTGGCTGTTTGACTGCATTGAGTTTAATGAGCCGTTTCGGTTTGTTGATGTCATGTTTGACATTGCCTACATCGTCATGGACTTGACGGCTCGCCAGCGTACCGATCTCAGTACGTTGTTTTTGAATACCTATTGCGAATCCATTGGCGACTGGGAAGGACTCCTCATTCTGCCTATTTACGTGAATCGCCAAAGTTATGTACGGGCAAAGGTTACCTCGTTTCTGCTCGATGATCCGGCGATCGCCGATGCCCAGAAAGCCAAGATTCAAAAAACGGCAGCCCAATACTATACCCTAGCTTGGCAATGGTCACAGCCCAAACCGCAAGGGCGACTCGTCATGATGTCTGGCTTATCGGGTTCTGGGAAAAGTACTGTCGCTCGCCAACTTGCCCTGAAGACAGGGGCGATCGCCCTTCGTTCCGACGCGATTCGCAAGCATCTGGGTGGCATTCCGGTTCAGGAGCGCGGGACTGACGAGCTCTATACCCCAGAGATGACGCAGAAAACCTATGCCCGTCTTTTAGCTCTAGGAATGCGTCTTGCCACAGAAGGGGGATATACGGTGATTCTGGATGCCAAGTACGATCGTGTTGCTTTGCGCTCAGCCGTCCTAGAAGCTGCCCAGGCAGCGAATGTGCCGATTGAGATTTATCATTGCACGGCTCCGTTGGATGTCTTGAGCGATCGCCTCCGCACCCGTACAGGAGACATTGCGGACGCCACCGTTGAGGTGCTGGCTCGGCAAACCTTTGAAGACTTTACTGATGCAGAACGCTCCTTGGTACGATTCGTAGACACAACGCAAGATCTGGACAGCCAAATTAGGTAAAACTCTCGCTATGATCCAGCTACGGCATAAAAATCGGGTCTTCGGGGGCAAAAACGTAATCGTAGTCGAAGCTAAACGATTTGGGATGGCGAATGATTGAAAAGCCAAATTGAGTCACAACATCGGTGGTAAACGTTGCCATGACTAACTCATTTAACTTCTTCTCAGAAATCTCGGGAATTTGCACAAAATGGGTGCGTTTCGCGAAAAACGTATCGGTATCTCGCGGCACAATGATGCTGTTGATACAGTGGGCATGCTGAATCGGTTTGATGTAGGTGCTGATGAACTCCTCTTGATTGCGCTGGAGGCGGTAAAGGCGCTCATGCTGCAACCAACTCATCCCAAACATCATGCGGAGCAGCTCGAACCCTAAAACGTAATTGAATGCGTTATTGCGTTCTTCGGTGCTGAGTACCAGTTTGAGGGCTGATTCCAAGTACAGATCGGGCTGTCGTCGCGCATCTTGCGCCGTATGAACGTAGAACTGGCGAATATAGCCTCGAAGCAAGGCTTCATTGAGCTCTGTTGGAATCCGATACTCTTTGAGATACCCAGCCACCCGTTGCAGCGTATCCCGATCTTCCAACTTCCGAGAGACCAAGCCATCTGCCGTGTAATCATCTAGGAATTCGGCTTGAGCCTCTGGAGAAGCGACCCTCAGTAAATAGCACAGCGACAAGACGTACCGCCGTTTTTGCCAAGGCAAACTTTCAAACCAGCCTTTGGCTTCCGTCGGTAGCTGTCCAAAAATGCTGTCATCTGGGAATTGGATTGCATAGTGAGATAGTTCAGAAGCATTAGGGGTAGGGAGATTGGGTTGCTCGCTCATATCTGTCCTTCTTGCACAGCCAACGTTCGATGCTACCCAAGTCAGGAATTAACGGTGAAGCTCCGCCCAGTGTGCCTGCAAATCTTGGACTGTGAATAATGCTTGAAAATCTAGACCTTGGGCTGCGTAAAATTCTGCTCCGCCCTGCTGCCGATCGACCAGAGCCACAATCCGATTCACGTGATAGCCTGCGTCCCGAAGCCGATTGACCGCTTTCATGGCGGACTGTCCCGTCGTGACAACGTCCTCTAGGACAACGACGGAACTTCCTTCTGGTAAACGTGGCCCTTCAATGTAGGCTTGGGTACCGTGGCCTTTCGCTTCCTTGCGTACGATCAAGGCAGCGATCGCCCGCCCTTCATAAGCCGCCACCACACTGGCCGCCGTTACCATTGGATCCGCTCCCAAGGTCAACCCTGCAACGGCTTTAGTATCCTCAGGCAGAAAAGATTGGATTGCCCGCCCTACCATCAATCCTCCTAAGGCATGAAGCGTAACTTGCTTACCGTTGATGTAGTAACTACTGCGTTGCCCAGAAGACAGGGTAAAGTCCCCCTCCTGGTAGGCAACATCACAGAACAAATCCAGGAGGTATTGGCGTAGCTCTTCAGGTTGAGCAGAAACTAAATGGCTCCCTGAAGGCACCTTAAACTGACCCATAGTGTGATTATTGATAACAGCACTCATGATTCTAGTGCCTCCTGTGAATCTCGAAAATCTAAACTTCAGGTTAGGGCAATTGCCCCTATAGAACCCATTTGAGATCTCAAGGAGAGGCAGCAAGGCGCTTAAGCATCAGCC
>JACYMB010000198.1 GCA_015272205.1 Synechococcales cyanobacterium T60_A2020_003
TCGATCCAGAAGGTGAGGCTTCCCCTAGCCTTCAATCCAGCGTTATACTCTGACCAGTTGCGGATGCGGTATTGAGGTTTCATGGCAGGTTTTATGTGTGGTAACTGAAATTTACCATGCCTCTACCCTTCCGCAACCCCTCTTTCATGCAACAACGCCAGTTAAGACTACTTTTGTCAGATTTAGTTAAAAAACACCAACTTAGAGCATTTGAAAGCTCAATATGTAGATACCTAATGATAGAAATACTGACACTTCTAAGCATTAAAAAGTTTGAAAACTCATTTTTAGATGATTAACATTTCAACATACTGTTAACTTTGAAATTTCAATAAAATTCATCTATTCTTTAAATTTTACAGTAGAACTAATCGGTTAAATTCTATCAGTAGGTAGATTTTAAGTAACTATGCTAAAAAAATTATTGACTGACTCAAATAATATCAGTTCATTAAAGCAGAGTATGAGAACGGATCTTCGTTCACCTACTGTCTCTCAAATCAGTCGGGGTAGTTGGATTCGACAACTAAGAATCCTCTCTCTACTGGTTCTAGATATAGCACTTCTAATAGCCGCACGATGGTTTGCAGAAAGCTGTGGAACAGACTGGAATCCATTATGGAACACCCAAGACAATCACTCATTCCTGATAACTTTAGTGGCGTTACAAGTTTCACTGATGGCTGCTTCGGGATTGTATAAAGCGGGAGATGCTCGCCGAAACTATTTAGCTATTTTTAAATCGTTAACTATAGCGAACATTCTAACTCTACTGACAGCTTTTCTGTATATTCCAGATGCTTTATTTTCGCGCTCAACGTTTCTACTCTCCTGGCTTCTAAGTATCATCTTTGTTTGTTTAGGGCGAGTGCTTATTGACGTATCAGCTAGGGTAATTCGTCATCGAGGGGCAATACGTCACCCTGTTTTTGCGTTTTGCCATCCAGATGACGCTGAGAGTATAGCCTCACTTTTGAAACAGGAAGACTATTATCGATTTGCGGGTTGGGGAAACATTGATCAGCTAGAAAGTGGAGATCCGGCCAATATTCTTAACCAGATAAGTCAGATGGGTGTTTCTGAAGTATATGTGTGTTCGCGATCGCCCATTCAGAATCCAATGTATTTGTATTGGTTAATGCGTAACTCTGGGATTACCCTCTATTTCCTATCGATTGGATTAGAACCTTTGTTTCGGAAATCGGAGTTTTCGACCGTAGGTGGAGTTCCTTGTATCCGATTTGCACCGCCGACAATCACTGGACTTGATTTTAAGCTCAAGCGAACATTTGACTTTATACTTGCGTCTTTACTTATTACACTAGCATCTCCAATTTATTTGGCGATCGCCCTTTTGATTAGGCTCGATTCACCAGGGCCAATTCTTTATAAACAAACACGCATCGGGCTACACAACGAGCCGTTCAAAGTTTGGAAGTTTCGAACCATGGTGCAAAATGCGGCTGAGTTACAGAAACAGCTAGAAGCACAGAACCAAAACAAAGATGGTATTCTGTTCAAAATTAAGGACGATCCCCGAATCACCAGAGTAGGCAAATTCTTACGGCAATATAGCTTAGATGAGCTTCCTCAAGTCTTCAACGTATTGTTTGGAGAAATGAGTTTTGTTGGCCCTCGTCCACTGCCTACTAGGGATGTTGAAAAGTTTGCTGAGCACCACTTCATCCGTCATGAAGTTCTCCCTGGAATTACTGGGCTTTGGCAAGTTTCAGGACGCTCCGATATTGACAACTTTGAGGATGTTTTGCGACTGGATACGCGTTACATCGAGAATTGGTCGTTGTGGTTAGATCTACAAATCATTTTTAGGACGGTTCAGGTCATGCTACAGAAGGCGGGAGCCTATTAGCTTGGATTGGCATAGGGTGATCGGATGAGTATTGCCTATCCGAGCGAACAAAAATGCGGAAGCCAAGATTTGAACATTCCGCATTATAGACAATGAATTTTTTTCGAGAAAATTTAAGTCTTAGAGGGTTAATTCCCTACATAGAACCGTTTGCAGGGCCGAGAATGCGAGGATTGCTGACAGCACTGCGGAATTCCTCCACACTATCGCTGTAACCAATGGGGAGAACACATTCCACGTTCTCGTGGGGACGAGGAATAATAACCCACGTTTCCAATGCGCCACCGTAAACTTTATCAACAGCGGCAATCCCCGCTTCCATCGCGGTTTTAACTTCTGATACGTCTCCGCGAATGTTAACCGTGAATCGGGCGCTTCCAGCACGGATGTAGCCCACCAGCGTTACGCGACCTGCTTTAACCATCGCGTCGGCTGCTGCTAACACACCGGGAAATCCTTTTGTTTCTAGCGACCCAACTGCATCCAGTGACATCACCGCTTTCCTGCTCTTTATGAATCGTGAGATGGATGATCCGACATGAGCGATCGCCCAGTGTTACCGATCCAATCCCTTGTATAAACCCTAATCAATTGTACGAGGCTAATGCCGAATTTTAGCGAAGATTCCGTATTATGTTCAGCATCGAAATATAACTATTTACTTAGGGATTGTATAGTTTTATTTATAGGTTTTATCGTTCAGATAGGTAAGCGATCGCACCTGTAGATTAAGCGATCGCTCCTCAGCTCAGCGAACTAAGCATCACAAAAATCGGAATTGCTCCACGTCCTCGGTGTACTCAATGGGAAGTACCGCCACAACATTTTCAGGGGGATTCGGCACGATGTAGTAGTGCTCAACGACACCACCAAAACACTTCTGAGCGGCCTCTACGCCTGCATCCACTGCTGTGCGAACTTCTTGGACACTGCCCCGAATGGCAACCATAAAGTTGGCACGTTCTGCAAGATCATAGTGAACAAGCGTCACTTGCGCCGCCTTGACCATGGCATCTGCTGCTGCCAAAACGGCAGGAAACCCTAATGTTTGAATAACCCCTACAGCCTCTGGCATTGTCCTACTCCCTACAGCGAAACGAATTGCTACTTAATCGCAGTCCTGCTTCATCACTATACCTTGATTGAACCGGGTTGCGACATGGCGGCAATGATTCGGATGCAGCCAGAGTCAGGTTGTGCCCACTGATAGTGGCAGGTTTTAGGATCGCCCCAGCATAAACTAAGGTAAATCTCGGTTTGAGCCGCATCGACTTCCGCCCATTCCGTCTGCCGCACCAGTTCCTCCACATAGGCGACTGTAATGTGCTGAGGATCGTAGCCAGCCAGCCAGAAGGTCATGCCCTGCGTTGCTTGACGCCAAAACACTAGAACGTCTTCCCTGGCTTGGACTAGAACCTCTTTATCACTGGGAATGGGAATGAGTTGATTGTGCAATTCGGGCGATCGCACGCTATGAGTCTGAAATCGTCGTACTTTCCAGATCAGTCCGGAAACCTGATGGTCTAGCTGGTATTGATGGATTTGATCGCGGAAATCTTGGTAGGCAAATACTTTGCTGAGCTTTTCTGATCCTAATGCCTTAGCAATTACCGAATTTTCCAAGCGATCTTCGGAGGACAAGAGGACACGCTCGCCCTTCCAGTGCGCTCTTAGCTCCTGATCAAGAATGTGAATCAGCTCATCGGTGGTGTATGGCATCGGCTCACAATCACATGGGGGTAAGACAATAGGACGCAGGATACACATGCCCAGTATAAAAGACTTTTCCAATGCCTCCGTGGATGTGCAGAAGAATCTTATCCCAACTCCTACGCCCGTACCGTTACCGTTGAAACACTTGCTGCATACACCCAGAGCTTATATCAGTTTTGAGTTTTGAGCTGACGATGCGTTGTGTCATCAGCGATTCTAGTATTTGAGCTGTAGCTGCCATTTCAGAAATCGGTATTCGATCCCTAAACGATACAACGGTGAAACCCAATCCGTTGAATTTGACTGAAATTAGTCTAGATATCCCAATAGATCGTCAATATCATCCGTTACGTTGTCGGCAACAGGGCGATTTCCTGGCAAGGGAGCAGGCTGTAGATATGTCGGGGAAGAGGCTTTTGTGAGGGCGATCGCCGCATCGGATGGGGAGACGGGTGAAGACGTAACGGCGTCCGGTGTGACAGTTTTTTGATCGTGAGCAGGCATGATCATTCCTTCCCGTTGGCGTATGCGACCTATCTATCGTATCGTGTTAAACCTTCCTCTAGTTCGGATTTTAGGTGAAACGTAGAAGACCGTCATTAGGGCAGCCGTTTCCAGAGTAGGCCACTTTTTAGATTGGTTCGGAACTGTGGGCAAGACGAACGAGTCATACTTGCTATGACATGTGTGAATCAGGCGGAGTGTGGTTACGGGCAAGTTGACGATTGTTCAACCCATCTAACTCGGCAAAGCAGCCAATCACATCACTACGGTTCATAAGAACAGGGATAAGAACATGGGACTCTTTGATATTAATTTGGGCGGACTAGTCGATGATCTCACCGACTTTTTAGACGATGCCGACATTGTAGGTTTTCTGGATGATCTGAAGTTCGATCGGTTGAATATCCTTGATCTCGGTAATTTGTTCAACGGATTTGGGAGCTTGGTACTGCTGAGTAGCTTGGATTTAGGAGATCTACTATTTGATGTTGCGCTGGATAACGAGATTTTAGATCTGGCGGATGTGTTTGATACGCTCCTCAATCTAGGAGATATTGGCTCCGTAGATTTGGGAGATCTTGGCAATGATTTGAATGATCTCCTGGATGGATTGAGTGATACCAAGGTTTTGAAGAAGATTGAATTGGTTGATCTCTTTCAAGGTCTTTCCATAGACACCCTAACCAATCTCTTTGACAAGCTAGCGATTAACGATCTCTTTGACAATGTGGGGGACGTGGTTGGCAATCTCAAAGATGGCGACATCGCTGATGTCATTGATGATCTAGACCTGCTGGATGGCGTCGGCAGCGTGCTAGATGCGCTCAACACAGCCGATCTTTTGGGAGATTGGGAAATTATCAATATGAATCGGGGTAGCGATCGCGGCGATCGCCTCACCGGAAGCGATATCAGCGAGTTTATCCTAGGATTATCGGGCGCGGATAAGATTCTGGGGGGTATTGCCGACGATATTATTAACGGTGGCAAAGGTAACGATCGCATCTTCGGTAAGACTGGTAATGATATCCTCGCAGGGCTAACGGGTAAGAATAGCCTCGTAGGGGGGGATGGAGATGATGTGCTGATTGCGGGGGGACGGCGCGATCGCCTTGTGGGTGGTAGCGGCAAAAACTGGTTTGTCTTTGATGGCAAAGGCAAGAACCACCTCATTAAAGACTTCAAGCTTGGCAAAGATTTGCTGGCATTGACCGATAACATTAATCTCGATGATCTGGGCATTACCCAACACGGCCGAAATGCGCTTGTAACCGTGGGTAAAACGACTCTAGCCCTAATCAAAGGCATCGAGGCTGACAGCCTGAGCGTTAACGATATTGTCCAAATCGCCAGCGATTTCATTTAGTGCTGAACGAATTTGGGTTTAGATACATCTTCGCCATCGGAGTCATCAAGCTTCGATGGCGAATTTGTGCTTTTGCTTCATGGCTCATTCGTGGCTCATCCGGGGATCGAGGGCATCCCGGAGTCCATCGCCTAATAAGTTAAAGGCCAACACCATCAGCGTGATAAATAGCCCTGGAAACACGATCGTCCACGGCGACGACAGGGAGTATCCACCCTTGAAAGCATCGGAGAGCATGGTACCAAGTTCGGGCGTTGGCGGTTGAGCCCCTAAGCCTAGAAACCCTAAACCTGCGGCTTCTAACGTTGCCGTGCCTGTGGCTAGGGTGGCCTGAACGATAATGGGCGCGAGACTGGCGGGTGGGATGTGGATGAAGATGATGCGGCTTGATCGGGCACCGAAGGCGCGCACAGTTTGCACAAATTCCTGTTCACGGAGGGACAGCACCATACTGCGGGTCAGCCGGATAAACTTGGGAACTTGCACCAACCCCACTGCCATCATAACGCTGCTGCTGCTGGGGCCAGTAATGGTGACTAGGGCGATCGCCAGTAGAACCGACGGAAAGGCCAGCATAACATCCGTGATCCAATTAATGCCTGCTTCCAGCCAGCCCCGAAAGTAGCCTGCCATGAGTCCCAACAAGACTCCGATGACCAGTCCAATCCCGACTGAGACCACGCTAATCACCAGCGATATTCGCAGTCCGTACCAAACCAAGGTCAAAATATCGCGCCCCAATCCGTCCGTGCCAAACCAGTGCTCGAGCGTCGGTGGGTTGAGGCGCAGCGCATAGTTGCGATCGCTTGCTGGATTGTAGGGATTGAGCACCGGAGCGGCGATCGCCGCTAGCAGAATCAACACGGTCAGTCCTAACCCGATCATGCCAGAGCGAGATTGTCTAAAGCGTTGTAAGGCTCGCTGTTCCCAAAATTGCGTCCAACGGGATGAACTTTGTACGTCTGGGGACACCGTCATTTGTGAAGACCTGTTTTGCCGAACACCACCGCGACTACAGCGCGGAATCACCTGATACGCTCCTTTCGAGAGAGGAATCTAGCATTATGACCAGTGGTAGGTCAGTCCCCCTATCCAATCCGGTTTATCAATGATCCAGGCCGGGTGCGTAGGGCAGGTTTTGCAATCAGAATCCTGATATTAGCTAGGTTCTGTCGGCTAAACCCGCCCGTACAAACAATCAGTATTCAAGCGGGCTGATATGACCTGCAACGGGTTAGATTAGCTTAACGGCTCTTAAGGTGAAGTACAGACCAATTGCCAAGCCCAAAAATCCCAAGTAGATGAATGAGTAGCTAAACAGGGCAGCCATCTAAAAATCTCCTGTAATTTGACAGTTTTATACAACTATTCAACCACTTTGTGGAGACTCGATGCACAGCGATCGCCGCAAATCTGCACACCTTTCAGGTTTGAACCCTAGACCGAGATGCGGTTGCCTCCCGTTGTGAAGTAGAATACTGCCCACAGAGGTCTAACAGGTAGGTCGTTATGGGAGTCGTTCAAGAGAAGTCCGTCATCACCGTTGAGTTGCCGCAAAATCCCTACGATGTGGTGATTGCACCGGGCGGATTGGATCATCTGGGCGCTTGGATTCTCGATCACGGTAAGCAGCGAAAGTTGGGTAAAAAGATGCTGCTGGTGTCTAACCCATCGGTGTTTGATCTCTATGGACAGCGGGCGATCGCCTCTCTAGAACAGGCTGGCTTTGATGTTGCCTATCATCTGATTCCCGATGGCGAACCCCACAAAACCCTAGCCTCTGTGGAAGGTATTTACGATGCCGCCTACGCCCATCGGATGGAGCGCTCGTCAGCGATTGTTGCTCTGGGGGGCGGCATTATTGGCGATATGTCGGGGTTTGCAGCGGCAACCTGGTTGCGGGGCATTCAGTTTATCCAAGTGCCGACCTCGCTACTGGCGATGGTGGATGCCTCGATTGGTGGCAAAACGGGGGTGAATCATCCCCTGGGCAAGAACTTGATTGGCGCATTTCATCAGCCTCGCCTGGTTTTGATTGATCCGCAAATGCTGGATACGCTTCCGGTACGGGAGTTCCGAGCTGGGATGGCAGAGGTGATTAAGTATGGGGTGATCTGGGATGCGGATTTATTCGAGCAACTAGATGCAACGGCGGATCTCAGCGAGTATGCGGCTGTCCCGGTTTCACTACTGCAAACAATCTTGCTGCGCTCCTGTCAGGCGAAGGCGATCGTGGTGAGCAAGGATGAAAAAGAGGCCGGATTACGCGCCATTTTGAACTACGGACACACCATCGGCCACGCCATTGAGAGTATTACCGGATATACGGCTGTAACCCACGGCGAGGCCGTTGCGATGGGAATGGTAGCAGCGGGTGAAATTGCGGTGCAGTTGGGCATGTGGTCAAAGGCATTGAGCGATCGCCAAACTGCCCTGATCCGCAAGGCTGGATTGCCTGCCCATAGTCCGGCAGGTTTAGACCATGATCAGCTTGTTACCCTCTTACAAGCAGATAAAAAGGTCGAAGATGGAAAGGTACGCTTCATTCTGCCTACGGGTATTGGAACAGTTGAGATTGTGAATGAAGTATCTGCGGATGTCGTTAGACATGTCTTAAGGCAAATTGAGGCATAGAAGAATTGGCCGTAACACTGATGCAGACGTGCGTCTAGCAAACCTTCACCCAGAAAATGGATGCACCGTGAGGCAGTAAAAACGACAACGCAGTGCATTCATGATCAACGTAGAGTTTGATGTTCGAAACGTTAGGCTTCTGAATAAGCTCTCATCATCGTCTTCAACATTTTGAGTCCTTTTTTTACCTGGCGAGAGACGGTAACCGAGCTAATTCCTAAACGCTCAGCCGTTTCCTTTTGGGTTAAATCATGCAAAAACACAAACTCCAGGACGTCGCGAGTGCGTTGCTCAAGCTGTACCAATGCCTGTTGTAGCCGGATGCGATCTTCCTGCGCCAGTTGAAAGCTCTTGTATTGAGAATCGGGCAGCATTTCACCCAGAGACACGGATGCTTCATCCTCATCGCTCATGGGAGCGTCAAGGCTTAGGGGGGAGCGATTGCGGGACGCTAATTTGATTTCTTGCCATTCTTCGGCGGAAATGCCGATCGCATCTGCAATTTCAACGTCCGTCGGTTGACGATGTAGCTGTTCACGCAAGTCACGGGTGACGTTTACAGCCTGGCGCTGGAGCATCTGCCAACGACGCGGAATCCGCACAGGGCTGCCTTTATCTCGAAGATAGTGCTGAATCTCACCGCGAATGTAGGGAATAGCAAAGGAACTGAACGCATGCCCTTTGGTCATATTAAACCGCTCGATTGCCCGGATTAGACCCAGCGTTCCAACTTGTAGGAGATCGTCGTAGCTTTCGGTACATTGATTAATCCAATGGTGAGCCTCGCGCCGTACCAATCCGAGGTTCATTTGCACAAGCTGATTGCGGAGGTCTGCTGAAGGACAAGTGTGATACTGCTTCAGCAGTTCTAAACTTTCGCTTTTGAGTTCCTGGGTTACAGTATTAGCCATAATGAGCAATGACGAAATCAGGGGACGTTACGCACGTTTCTAAAACAAGGGGCTGAAACCGTCGTATGAACCGGGTACGATGCTAAAAGTGGATACTGAACTAAAAAGCTACCCTGATGATGTTCGAAAAGGTGGTGCTTCTCAACGGGTGGAGATGCAGATGAAACGGTGTACTAGCGCTTAGTAATAGACCGGATTGAATTGAATTTGCAGTTGGAAATCTCCAACGTTGAATTATTCAAACTCCAATCACTCAACAGCCCTCTTGCATTTGCACATCTAAATTATTCGCTTATGATACTGCCTCACAACGGCATTTCTACGGAGAGACCGAGAGTCGATCACAGAGTTTCATCTCTATATGAGTTTTTTATCCTCCCTTTAAAGATCTGCAATCTCCGACTACTAAACTTTAAATGAGTACCTCGATTAATTACCCATACGCAAAGTTTCGAGAATCAGAAGTAATGAACTACCCCGCCGCAAGCGGACGGGGTATCAGAATCAAAAAAGAGCAAGTT